>JBGUNW010000071.1:0-2175 GCA_045117555.1 Eubacteriales bacterium | reverse complement strand
TATCCAAATACGCCGTCACGCGCGGCATGTCGTGGTTGTTCGTCATAAAGCAAATATAGCCGTTGTCCTTGGTGCGGTTGTAGGCAGGCAGATATTCCTCGGCAAAGCCCTTCAAATCGCCCAAGCCGTTTGGGTTAAACACCGCCAAATCGCCCCACTCGCCGAAGCGGAACAGGCGGCTGTAGCCGTTGCCGTAGTGGTCGAGATAGAAATCCATGTGGAAGCCGGCGTTGTTGATAGCGCGGTCGGGATGGCACCATTCGGCGACCATCGCCGCCTCGGGATAGTCGCGGTCAAGCATGTCGCGCACGCGCCGCCAGATTTTGGCGGTGGCAATTTTTTCGTCGTCATTCTTCACCAGCGAGTCCGCCATATCCACGCGGAAGCCGTCGCAGCCCTTGTCCAGCCAAAACCGCATAACCGCCATCATTGCGTCGGCGGTGCGGCGGCAGTCGGGATGGTCGTGCGGCAGCTGCCATTCGGGGTGGGTGATGTCATAAAAGCCGTAGTTCAGCGCAGGCTGCGAGCTGAAGTAGTTGACCATGTAGTTGCCGTCGCGCTCACAAATGCCGCACATCATGCGGTATTCGGGCGGCGCGTCCCACACGCTTTTGGTAAAGATGTAGCGGTTGGACAGGTCGCTTTGCTTCGCGCGCTTTGCCACCTGGAACCACGGGTGGGTGTCGGAGGTGTGACCGGGCACCAAATCGAGCAGAATCTTCATGCTTTTGCGGTGTGCCGCCTCAAACAGCCGCACCAAATCCTCATTGGTGCCGTAGCGCGGCGCCACCGTGTAGTAGTCGCGCACGTCATAGCCTGCGTCCATAAACGGCGAATCATACACCGGATTCAGCCAAATCGCGTTACAGCCCAGCCCGGCAACATAGTCCAGCTTTTCGATAATACCGTTGATATCGCCGATGCCGTCGCCGTTGGAATCATAAAAGCTCTGCGGATAAATCTCATAAAACACTGCGTCGTTTAACCATTTTGGCATAAGGAACCACCCCTCTTTTTTTCTTTCATTCTATAGGACACTTCTTCATCCCGCCGCTGATAAAAGGCATCGATACGATGAATTCTTCCAAAGGCGGGCAAGAGCGTCCGCGACGCTTTTTTAAAACAAGTATAACATCTTTATTCTAATTTTGCAATATAATTTCCAATAAAAATCACTTGCAAATTCACTTTTTTCCGCATAAGATGGAAGTATGTGATATTGCAAGGGGATGGTGACGGTTGACAATCAATAAGCTCGACGGCAGCCGCGTGCTGGTGGTGCTGGGCGACAAGGATATGACCGATTTTGCGCTCGATTTCCGCTCGCTCGGACTGGAAAATGACCACGCGCGCAAAATCCTGCTGCGGCTCACGCGGCTCGCCTGTCACAAGTCGGGCATCGACATCCGCGGCAAGCGCCTGCATGTGGAGGCGCTGATGATGGGGGAGGACTGCTATCTGCTGGTCACGGTCAAAAACCGCGTTCGAAAATATATTTTGCGCCGCGGCGGAAGCTGCTGGCGCTTTGCCACCGTCACGGACTTTCTCAACGCGGTGGAGGCAGCCCTGCGCAGTCGGTGCTGTACCACCAAAAACGCCGCTTTTGAGTGGAACGGTTCCTACTATCTGCTGTTTGACTATCCCGCGCTGCCCAAAGCCCTGCGGCGCGTGCTCTCGGAGTTTTCCGCAGAAAGAGCAGGCGCGCTGCAAAGCGCACAGGTGCGTGAGCACGGCAGGCTGCTTTGCGCCAAAAACGCCGTGGCTTGCATCGGTCAGGCGTTGCTGTAATGTTTTTTTGAACATCTTGAAAAACCGCTTTTATTATGGTATGATAAAATTACATTCATGACAAAAGCGGTGATATTTTGGCAAAAATAGTTATAAAAATAACAGACATTTTCACGTTTATCCTCCTGACAGGCGTGTTGTTTGTCAATATGGTCAAGTTCAGCGGCTACCTGCTCGGAGACGGCAAAAAATGGATAGGCGTTGCCGTCCTCGCGGTGGGCGTCGGCGTATTCTATTTCATCGGCGGCAGCCTGTTCAGCCTGCTCAAGCGGCTGTTTTCGTTTGTCAAAAAGCTGTCGGTGCCGCAGATGCTGGTCATCATGGCGGCGTTTGTGCTTGCGACCAAGGTGGCGCTTGTTTTTCTGCTGGACATTAACGTCAACAACC
>JBGUNW010000070.1:0-2412 GCA_045117555.1 Eubacteriales bacterium | reverse complement strand
TGCATAGCCTGTTACGCAAAGACGGCGGGAACGGCTGCGGCTTGCTTGTAAATTTCTGTGTATCAATGTTTAGCTTAATTTTCATGCTGCTATATCCTTTCCGGGGCGGTATGGTGGCCGCCCCTGTCGCTGGTCTGGTTTACTCTGTTGTTGCGCCGTCGATTGCAGCCGCAATATTCATACCGGCTTTTACGCCCATAAGAAAGCCGCTCATAAGCCCGAAAAGCGGGCTACTCTCTGGCATATCTGGTACGCCGATATAAAGCCTGGCAAGGGTCAAGGCCTCTGCTTTCGTTTCGTCGTTCATATCCTCGCTTACGGCTCTGTCGAAAGCCTGTAACATAAAGGCTCTGCACTCGTCCTCGTTGTAGTTTTCCGGGGTGTTCATATTCTCTTTATTCATGGTCTGCGCCTTTCCTTTCTTGAAAAATGCGCCCGCCCTCGCTATAATAGGGCATAGAGCGGGCTATACTTTGTGGTGTGGTCTGCTTTGCGGTGGCCTCTGCTTTAGTCGGTCGGGGTCGCCGCTTTTTTAATAGCCTCTTTTGCCCGGTATTCGTCGGTTTCGCTCAAGCTGTCGCCTCGCATATACCTTAATACCGCCGTCGCTACGTCCAGCGTTTCAAAACGTGCGATTTCGTGCAGCTTGTCGCCGGTTTCGGTAGCGTCTGCGCATACCGCATAAAATACCTTGCGGCCATGTGCGCCTAAATGCAGCTTTTCAATTACCATGCTTTCGCCCCCTTTCTGGCCTGTTCTGGCCGTTTATTTTGCCTCTGTCTGAAATTATCTGCATAATCTCAATCAGAAAATACCTTGTTTTGTACGTCTGCGCCGCAATGCTTACCAATGAGAAAATATATTTCCTCTGCGGTCGTTTGCAGCTCGCCGCCGCCTCGCTCTTGCATTTCTTGCCCTATGGCATATTGAATAGCTAAATCAAGGTCGGTTAGCTCTGCGGTGGTCTTTACCTCGCCGCGTGCTATTCCAGCGCGTACAATCTCGCAAAATTCGTTGTAATTCATGGTTACACCCCCTTTCTATCTCTAATTTTCGCCGGTTATCGTTTCTTTCTGGCCTGTAAAGCAGCTCTATTATACCGTTCAGACGGCCGCCGCCTCAAGCGTGCGGCTGTCGTACTAATCTATTAAAGATTAGATATTGCGCGGGTAAAAAATGCCTGTAAGCCCTGTATTTATGCGGGTTTCCGCGTTTTCTGCTAAACCAACGCCCACAGGAAACTAAACCAACGCCCACAGAAACTAAACCACAGCCCATAGAAACTAAACCAACGCCCACAAAATGCCCCTACTCTGTATATTGAGGGTTGCGCCCCTTGTGAGTAATAATCATGTACCGGGAAAGCGTGCTTTTTGTTGGTACGTCGTAAGCCTTGCTTTTCTTTCCCTTTACGGTGCGCGTTGTCGTCGGTAGGGTAAAGTCAAGGTATCGGGCGGGCGCGTCGCTTTTCTCTGCGATAATCCTAAATGCAGCCGTGAAAACGTCCTTTAATTTCTTGTTTACGCGCTGCGGTATGGTCTTTTTGTCTTTTGCTCGCGCCTGTTTTATTTCCTCTGCGCTTGCGCCGCGTTCCTCTGCCTCTCTTTCAGCCTTGCCCTTGCCGTTTATAATTTCGTCCAGCTCGTTTTTAAGCTGCGGGCAATCGTCTATAAGCGTCTGATACTTCACTTTATAGGTAACTGTCTTTGACGGTGCGGGCGTGTCGTCGGTCTGGCTGTTGGTGTCGTATACCGTCGTTGTGGTCGTGCGCTGGCCGTCGTTGCCGGTTCTGGTAACTGTCTTTTTTGATACTCGCGGCTCTGCTTTATAGGTTCTGTAATCAGCTCTAACGCCTCTATTTACAATGCCTGTAAGAATACGGTTTGCAAGCTCTACGGCCGCCCGGTTTGGCTCGTTTACTACTGCGCTATGCAATAGCCGGTTTAACTGCGGGTGTTCTGCCGCTCTCTGTTCTGCAATGGCCTTTAGCCTGTAAAGGTACGGTGTGCTTATTGTCATTGTGTCGCTGCTCTTGTCGTAACTCTCAAAAGTCAAAACGCGGTAAAAGCTGCCGTCTGGCGTGCGTCCTACAAGCGGGTCAAAAGGCGTTATCATTTCCAATACAGCGTTAAAGCGCATATCTGCGTAATCTTGCCCGGCTCTGCGCTTGTTTGAGTACGTGCGCGGGTCTATTTTCAAGTCGCGGCATATTGCGGGCAAATAGAAAGATATTGTATTGTCGCCGTCGTCAATCTGCGCCAATGATACCGCCTGTACGACGGCCATTAAAAAGGCCGTGTGTATCTGTGTAAGCCCCTCAAGCGGTTCATCTTGCAGCATAAGCGCATTTAGTTTGCCGGTATCGTCAAAAGCCTGTTTACGGTCTACGCTTGACGGCAGCCGGTAAATTGA
>JBGUNW010000069.1:0-7481 GCA_045117555.1 Eubacteriales bacterium | reverse complement strand
TCCCCCTCCTTTAAAAAAACAGGATCATGCTTTCGGAGCGTCTTTTTGTTCATCTCTCTTTTCTGTTGACATTTGTCTGTAAAAATGATAAAATAGGACTATAATAAGCTTTTTTATATAAAATTTTTCTTTTTATCTCACACCTATGGGGGACATCTCAATGAAACTTCGCAAACTTTATTCGGCGCTCGCGCTCGTTTTGGCGGTCGTACTGCTCTTTTCGGCCTGCAAACCGCACCCATCCGTGCCGGACGTTCCCGATGTTCCCGATGTTCCCGATGTTCCCGATACCCCCGGCGAGGAGGAACCCGGCGATGAATCCTGGGAGGGCGGCTTTTTCCGCCCGCTTTCCGACGACGTTCGCGCCGAGCTGGACTCGATTTACGCGCAAAAGCTGGCGGCAACGCAAAGTTTTGCCCCGGTGACCACGCACGGAACGGTTTACTACGTCTCCTCGATCCACGGCAACGACAACTACTCCGGCAAAAGCGCCGACCGCCCCTGGAAAACGCTTTCCAACTGCGCTTCGCGCGTGAAAGAGGGCGACACCATCCTGTTTGAATGCGGCAGCGTGTTCCGCCGCGAGAAAAACGATTACTTCATCCGCGGTCTTGCCAACTGCGTGACGCTCGCTTCCTACGGCGAGGGCGCAAAACCGGTCTTCTACGGCTCGATCAACGTTCCGGCCAGTCGGTGGAAACGGGTGGGCGATACGGATATTTATTATTTCGACGGCAGCTCGCTCAACCTGAACATTTACAACGACGTTGGGGCCATCATTTTCGACGAGGGCGAGGCCTGGGGCGTGAAAACCCTGCAAACCTTCAACGATCCCGCCACCAAAACCGACCCCGACGGCTACACCCTGGCGCTCTACGGCGTGAGCAACGGGCTGACCACGCGCGATTACCCGAGTTACGAGTTCCATTCCGGCACCGATTTGCAGGGCGACCTCTCCTTCTTCCACGATTACGCCAAAAAACGCATTTACCTTTGCTGCGAGGGCGGCAACCCCGGCGAACGCTTTTCCTCGGTGGAGCTTTCGCTTTCCATGTTCGCGTTCAGTATGCAGAACCCCGCCACCGACCTGACCGTGCTGAATTTGGATTTCCGCAACTTCGGCAGCCACGTTCTGCGCCCCATGAACTGCGAAAACTTTACCGTCAAAAACTGCGAGTTCCGCTTTGTGGGCGGCGCCATTCAATACGACTACGGCACTTGGCGCAACTACTACACCCGCCTGGGCAACGCCGTGGAAAACTGGAACGCCTGCAACGGTATGACGGTGGAAAACTGCTATTTCGACCAAATTTACGACACCGCCGTTACCACGCAATCCAACTCGGACGTGTCCTCCAAAAACATTATCTATAAAAACAACGTTATGAAAAACGTCTGGTTCGGCGTGGAGCTTTGGACAACGAGCAACGTGGAGTTTTCGGGCGTGACCGTTTCGGGCAACTACTGCGCCGCCATCGGCGAAGGGCTTACCTCCCAGCGGCCGGATAAGATCGACCCCGGCACCACCTTCTCGGTCAACGCGTTCATCAAGGTCAGCGGCGGCCCCTACGATACGAAAGGGGATTTTTCGGTGGTTCACAATTATATCGACGGCACCAACGGCAAAATGCTCTTTTGCAATTATCCCCGCGGCACCTCCTACCCGGACGGCATTCTGTTTGACTTCAACACCTACGTCGGCTCCACCGACGTGGATTTCGCCCGCTTTTTCGGCAAAATGAACGGCACCACCTACGCCTATACCGAATACGGCATTGCCGCCGTTTGGGCGCGCGGCATTGAGCAAAACGGAAAATTTTACTATACCTGACCAAAAAAACGCCGGAGCGGAACTGCGCTCCGGCGCTTTGCTTTTTTTCGCAAGATCCGCTTTTGTCAAAATGTAAAAAAACAAGAAAAAAGAAGTTGCGCATTTCGTCGATTTGACAGTTGATTTTTGTCGGATCCTATGGTACAATGAATATGGTAATTCATTCTGGATATCATTTTTCGATTTTTGGTTTGGATCGCCGTTTTTCTTTTTTTCCGAGAATCAAGAAAGGAGAAACCGCCCATGAAACTGCTGGAAGAACGCATTGTGCGCGACGGAAAGATCTTTCCCGGCGACGTTCTGAAAGTGGACAGTTTCCTCAACCACCGCATTGACGTGGCGCTTCTCTCTGCGATCGGAAAAGAATTTCATAAACTGTATCAAAACGAAGGGGTCAGTCTGATACTCACCGTGGAAGCAAGCGGCATAGGAGTCGCCTGCCTGGCTGCGGAGCAGTTCGGCTGCCCTGTTGTTTTTGCAAAGAAAAGCAAAACCTCCAACCTTGGGGAAAATTTCTACTCGGCAACGGCGCATTCCTACACCCACGGCAACGAAAACGTCCTGCTTGTTTCCAAGGAATACCTGAAAAAAGGCGAGCGCGTTCTCATTCTGGACGATTTTCTCGCCACCGGCTGCGCCGCAACTGCGCTTGCCGAAATTTGCAAGCAGGCAGGGGCAACGGTGGTCGGCATTGGAGCGGTGATCGAAAAAACATACCAAAAAGGTGGAGATACCCTGCGCAAACAAGGGTTCCGTGTAGAATCGCTTGCGCGCGTCGCCTCCATGAGCCCGGAGGACGGGATCAAATTCTGCTGAAAAGCGGAATCTGCGCCCAGCCCTCCGGCTTTCTTATTTTCCGGGCCGGGACAGGCTCCCGGTTTTCCTTTCCTTTATTTATATTGATTTGCCGCGACCCGCGTCGCTGTAAATAAAAACACATTTTAGGAGGAACACAAAGATGTTCAAAAAAGTCCTTTCCCTTGCTCTGGCTCTTATGCTGATTCTGGGCTGCGTTGCCGTTCTCGCTTCCTGCGGGAAGAAAGACAACACACCCGATAACACGGTTCCGGACCCCGATCCCGTTCCGCTTGCCGAGCTGAAAACCGCGCTCATCACCCTGCACGGCGACCAATCCACCTACGACAAAAACTTTATTGACGCCTTCAAAGCCGCTTGCGCCGCCAAGGGTCTGACCGATGAGCAATATTCCGTTGTTACCGACATTCCCGAAGGCGATGAGTGCTACAACAAAGCCGCTGAATTCGCCGATGACGGTTATCAGCTTATTTTTGCCGACTCCTTCGGCCACGAGCCCTATATGCTCAAAGCCGCAAGAGAATTTAAGAACGTTCAGTTCTGCCATGCCACCGGCACCCAGGCGCACACCGCCGGCGTTGCCAACTTCCACGACGCGTTTGCTTCCATTTATGAGGGCCGCTACCTTGCCGGCGTTGCCGCAGGCCTGAAACTGGTGGAACTTTACGGCGACGAAAACGGCAACGTTTCTAACGAAAACGCAAAAATCGGCTATGTTGGCGCTTGGCCCTATGCCGAAGTTATTTCCGGTTACACCTCCTTCTTCCTCGGCGTGAAATCGGTTGTTTCCAACGCCACCATGCAGGTTCGCTACACCTCCTCCTGGTACGATGAAACGGCCGAAAAGCAAACCGCTCTGGCTCTGATTGACGACGGCTGCAAGCTGATCTCCCAGCACGCCGACTCCATGGGCGCTCCCACCGCTTGCGAAGAAAGATCCATTCCCAACGTTTCCTACAACGGCGCTACCGGCACCAACACCTTTGTAATCGCCTCCAAAATCAACTGGGTTCCCTACTTCGAGTATGCGATTGACTGCGTAATCAACGGCAAGAAGATTTCGGCCGACTACACCGGCACCATTGGAACCGACTCGGTTCAAATCACCGCGCTCGGCACCGCCGCTGCCGAAGGCACCCAGGCAAAACTGGACGAAGTAAAGGCACAGCTCGTTTCCGGCGCCCTCAAAGTGTTTGATTGCTCTAAATTCACCGTGAAAAACGCAAAGGCCGACACCTCCACTTTCAGCAAGGCGTCCTTCATTACCATGGACGAAGAAGGCCACCTGACCGCTTACCTTGCCGACGTTGACGACGACGGCACTTACGTTGGCGAAACCAACGTGATTAAAACCGAGGGCGACGTCACCTACTTTGCAGAAAGCAACGGTCGTTCCGCTCCTTACTTCGATATCATCATCGACGGTATCTCCATTGGCGCCGCCGTTGTTGTTGAAGAATAATCCCGCAAAAAAAACGAATGTTTGACAGTTTAGGGCTGCCGCCTTGTGCGGCAACCCTACCTGTCGTTTTATGCCACTTCTATTGAAAGGAAAAAAAGAAGCAAATGGCAAAGGAAGTTTTGATCGAATTTCAAAATATTACCAAAACCTTTGGAACGGTGATTGCAAACAACAACGTTTCCATGCAAATTTTCAAAGGCGAAATTCTCTCCGTACTCGGCGAAAACGGGTGCGGTAAAACCACCCTGATGAATATGCTTGCCGGCATTTACTACCCCGACGGCGGCAAGATCCTCATTGGCGGAAAAGAGGCGGTCATTCACTCGCCCAAGGCCGCGTTCGGCTATAAGATCGGTATGATCCACCAGCATTTTAAACTGATCGACGTCTTTACCGCCGCCGAAAACGTGGTCCTCGGCGTAAAGGACGGCAACAAATACAACTTAAAATCTGTCAAAAAACGCATCGGCGAAATGTGCGACCGATACGGTTTCCATATAAATCCCGACCAAAAAATTTACGAAATGTCGGTTTCCGAAAAGCAAACGGTGGAAATTATCAAAGTTCTCTACCGCGGCGCCGATATTCTCATTCTGGACGAGCCCACCGCCGTGCTTACCCCGCAGGAGATCGAAAAACTCTTCGCCGTCCTGCGCCGGATGCGCGACGACGGAAAGTCCATCATCATTATCACGCACAAGCTGAACGAGGTCATGGCCATTTCCGACCGCGTTGCCGTGCTCCGCAAGGGCGAGCATATCGGAACGGTGAACACCGCCGAAACGAACGAGCAGCAGCTGACCGAAATGATGGTGGGCAAAAAGATTGTGCTCAACATCGACCGCTCCGAGCCGCAAACCCCCGCCGACCGCCTGCTGGTAAAGGATTTGAACTGCACCGGCCCCGACGGCGTCAAGGTGCTGGATCACATTTCCTTCACCGCTCGCTCGGGCGAGATTTTGGGCATTGCCGGCATTGCCGGAAGCGGCCAGCGCCAGCTTCTGGAAGCCATTGCGGGGCTGCAACACCTGGATTCGGGCGAGATCATTTTCAACCGCCCCAAAAAGAATTTGCCGGTCTCCTTCTTCCACAAAACGCTCCGGCAGATCATTGACCTTGCCGCCGAGGGGAAATTCCACTACGAGGACGGCTCGCCCGTTGATCTTTCCCACAAGAGCAATCGCGAGATCCGAGAGCTGGTAAACGCCGGAAAAATCCTGTTCAACGAAGACGACGTAATGGATTTGCGCGACAAAACCCCGCTCCAAATCCGCGAGCTGGGCGTTCGCCTCTCCTTCGTTCCCGAGGATCGCCTGGGCATGGGCTTGGTGGGCAATATGGATATTGTGGACAACATGATGCTGCGCAGCTACCGCAAGGGCAACTCGGTGCTGGTCGACCGCAAAAAGCCGGAATCGCTTGCCGACGAGATCGTTAAAGGGCTGGAAGTGGTCACCCCCAACCTGCACACCCCGGTGCGGCGGCTTTCGGGCGGCAACGTGCAAAAGGTGCTGGTCGGGCGCGAGATTTCCTACGCCCCCAAGGTGCTGATGGCGGCCTACCCGGTCCGCGGTTTGGATATTAACTCTTCCTACCTGATCTACAATCTTTTGGATAAACAAAAGCGCGAGGGCGCGGCGGTCATTTTCGTTGGCGAGGACCTGGACGTGCTGCTCGGCCTTTGCGACCGCATTCTCGTCATCAACTCCGGGCGCATTACCGGCATTGTGGACGCACGCACCGTTACCAAAGAGGAAGTTGGTCTTTTAATGACAAAAACCAACGCCCCAAAGGAGGCCTGAAATGAACCCGAAAATGGAAAAAACACTTGCCGCGGAAGAATCTGTAACCGCGAAAAAGCGGTTTGAGCTTCCCTTTCATATCGTCAAACGGTCGAACATTGCCGTTTGGAAAAAGATTTTGATTTACGCCGCCGCACTTGTTGGCGCGCTTCTCCTCTCGGCAATTATCTGCGTGGCGTTCAGCCCCAAAAGCGGGGGCAGTTCCAAAAACATTGGCGATTTTTTCAAATTCCTGTTTAACGGCGCGTTCGGCACCGAGCGCAAAACCTGGCTGTTCCTTTTGGAAATGGCGCTGCTCCTGGGCGTTTCCATGGCGCTCATTCCGGCTTTTAAAATGAAGTTTTGGAACCTGGGCGGCAACGGCCAAATTTTAATGGGCTGTCTTTGCGCCTACGCCTGCTCCTATTGGCTGGGCGGCAAAATGCCCGATTGGCTGCTTTTGCTCTTCATGTTTGTTACCGCCGTTGCGGCAGGCATTCTTTGGGCGCTCATTCCGGCAATTTTCAAGGCCTTCTTCAACACCAACGAAACGCTGTTTACCCTGATGATGAACTACATTGCCGTTGGAATCGTCCTCTATTTCCGCGCTTCGTGGATCAAAAGCGGTTCCGGCCAGTTCCCCACGCTCAAAGCCGGCATTCTTCCCGCGCCGGATCAATATAAGGCGCTCCTGACTGTGATCGTTTTCTTCGCTTTGACAATCCTGATGTTCGTCTACCTGAAATACAGCAAGCACGGGTACGAAATTTCAGTGGTAGGAGAGAGCGTTAACACCGCAAAATACGTTGGTATCAATGTTAAGGCGGTCATTATCCGCACCATGATCCTTTCCGGCGCCGTTGCCGGATTGGTTGGTTTCTTCCTGATTGCGCGCACCGGCTCCGGCCTTTCGGATAACAGCCCCAACAATATGGGCTTTACCGCCATTATGACCTCGTGGCTGGCGTCCTTCAATCCGCTGCTCATGTTCCTTTCCTGCTTCCTGATCGCCTTTATCAACAAGGGCATGGTACAGGTGAGCACCGGGTTTAAGTTTACCAACAACTCCATTGCCAATATTGTGGTAGGTCTGATCTACTTTTTCGTCATTGCCTGCGCCTTCTTCATCAACTACAAGATTGTTCCGCGTGATAAGAGCGGAAAGAAACAGGATTTGGAAAAGAAGTTCGCAAACCAGATCAAGGGGGTGAAATAAATGTTCGTCAGCTTTTTAATTGGCGCCATTGCCATTGGAACCGTGCTTCTTTACGGGTGCCTGGGCGAAATGCTGATGGAAAAATCCGGGCATTTGAATTTGGGCATTCCCGGCATTATGTGTATGGGAACCGCCGGCGGCTGTTTGGGGATTGAACTTTATATGAACGGCCTTGCAAATCCCGAAAACGCCTCGTGGTTTTTGCTTATCCTCATCTCGATTCTCATGTCTATCCTCTTTTCGGTTGCCACCGGAGCCATTTACGGCTTTTTAACCGTTACCCTGCGCTGTAACCAGAATATTACCGGCCTTGCCGTTACCACCTTTGGCACCGGCCTTGCGCAGTTTATTATGGGCTCCTATGTTTCCCGCAAG
>JBGUNW010000068.1:0-5690 GCA_045117555.1 Eubacteriales bacterium | reverse complement strand
TTAAAAGCTGGCCGCTGGGGGAGAGCTTGGAAATATCCACGCTGTTGAATCCGGCGGTACGCGGCGAAATAGAGAGAAACAAAGAATTCACAATCTTATCCCCGATCGCCATATCCGCATAGGCGGATTTTATACCGATATTGGTAAATTCAAATACGAAAAACAAAACGGCGGGAATAAAAATCAAGAAAAACGAAGCAAACAAAACGATTTTGGTATGCAGCTGGAACCTGGTAAATTTGAATTTACAATCCAGAATATCGCCCCAAACGAGAAAACCGAGCCCGCCGATCACGATTAAAAACATGATCGTGAGCAAAACGACAGGATCGGAAACAAATTCGGTCAGCGACCCGGTGCCGAAAACGTCAAACCCGGCATTGCAAAAAGCGGAAACCGCATGGAAAATACCCAGGTAGATCGCGCGCGACCCGAATTTTCCCCAAAGCGCCGCCGCAAGAACGGTTGCGCCGGTTCCTTCAAAAATCAGGGTCCCTACAATAATGCGTTTGATCAGCGTGGGAACGCTGGAAATACTGTAACTGCCTGCCGACTGCATCATCACCGTGCGGTTATAGATACCGATATTTCGTTTCAGCATCATAAAAAACAGCGTGATGATCGTCATAAACCCCAACCCGCCAATCTGGATCAGGCAAAGAATAACGATTTGCCCGAAAAGCGTGAAATGCGTGGCGGTATCAAAGGCGGTAAGCCCGGTCACGCAGGTTGCGCTGGTCGATGTAAGAAGCGCGTCCACAAACGAAGTAGACCCCGTTTTGGAAGCCGCCGGAAGCAACAACAGCAGGGTTCCGATCAAAATGGTGATCAAATATCCCAGTGAAAGCAACGCGACGACCGGCATACTTTTACGAATTTTTATTGGTTTCATAAGTTCTCCGATCAGAATTTTCGTCTATTTTACGACCGTTTCAACAACCCCGTCCGAAAAGCGAACGGCAAGCTCGTCCCCGGTATGCAGACCCGCCGCCGAGGAAACGACCGCACCCGCTTTTTCCACCTCGGCATATCCGCGCGAAAGGATTTTTAACGGGTTCATTGCGTCCAGCTTTGCGGCCGCGCGCGCAAGATCGCCGCGCCGTTTGGTAAAACGCATTTGCAAGATTTGAAAAAGCCGCCGTTCCAAGTCGTCAACGTGCAGGCGGAGCGGGTCCAACAGCGTTTGCGGTCTTGCAAGCGCACGGGAAGAGGCAAGCTGACGCAAATACCGCCGTTCCCCTTCCAGTTTACCGAGAATACGGCGCTCCATTCCCGCGGCGTAACCGAGAAAAATCTGTTTGAGCTCCCGCGCGTCGGGAACGGCCAGTTCCGCCGCGGCGGAAGGCGTTGGCGCACGCAGATCGGCAACGAAATCACAAATGGTAAAGTCCACCTCGTGCCCGACCGCGGAAATAACCGGAATGGAACAATCGGCAATCACGCGGGCAAGCACCTCGTCGTTAAAAGCCCAAAGGTCCTCGGCCGAACCGCCGCCGCGCCCGATGATGATCACGTCGGCAAGTCCCGCGTTCTGAAAGAACAGCACGCCCGAAGCCAACTGTTCGGCCGCTCCCTCACCCTGCACGGCGGAAGGATACAAGATCATTTGCGCGTACGGGAAGCGGCGCGAGAGAATGTTGCGGATATCCTGAATGGCCGCGCCCGTCGGCGAAGTGATCACACCGATCCGCGCAGGAAATTTCGGGATCGGCTTTTTGCGGGACGCATCGAAAAGGCCCTCGGCTTCCAACTTTCGGCGCAGTTGCTCAAATTGCAAAGCAAGGAGCCCGGCGCCGTCCGGCTGGATTTCGTTAACATAAATTTGATATTGGCCGCCGGCAGAATAAACCGAAACGCGACCGCTGACAATCACTTTCATGCCGTCCTCCGGCAGAAAAGCAAGGCGCGACGCCTGCGTGCGGAACATGACCGCGCGAATTTGCCCTTCGGGGTCTTTCAGGGTAAAATACAAATGCCCGGAACGGGGCGCGGAAAAATTGGAGATCTCGCCGCGCACCAAAACGCCCGATAAAAGCTCGTCCGCGTCCATGCGCATACGCAGGTATTCGTTCAACTGAAAAACCGAAAGCGGTTCCCGATCCGTGCGCATGCGATCTCCCCCTTTTTTTCAAAAATCAAACATTTTCTTTCAAAAACGATTTTCTGCAAAGCAAAGAAATTCCCGCGGCGTTATCTGCCGAAAACTCCGGCTTTGCAAAATAGCTTTCTTTTCGTTTCCCCAAACGGGCTTGCAAAAAGGCGTTGCTCATCACACCGCCGGCATAAACGATCGGAAGCCCGGGGCAGAGCGCCTCGGCCCCCTCCGTCATTTTCTCCAAAGTTTCGGCCAAAAATTCCAGCGCGAACGCGCTGACGCAAGCAGGGTCCCCGGTTTGCTCCCAAAGTTTGCCTGCAAGATTCTCCAATCCCGAAAGGTGACATTCGGCTCCTTTAACCGAAACGCGAACGGGCGGCAATTTTCCCGTAAAAGTTGCGGCAAGCTGTTCCAGCTCTTTGCCACAGGGGAATTTGAGCCCCATCCGAACGCCGATACGATCGATCGCCTGCCCGGCGTGCAGATCGGCGCTTCCGCCGAGAAGCGAAACCGAAAATCCGAGTTCCGCCGGCTTGACGTGAAGCACTTCTGTGGTCCCGCCGGAAACGTGGAAGGCAAGAAATTCCCGCTCCGTCAAATCGGTCTTTCCGGCCGAATACAACGCCGCCATAATATGCCCTTCCTGGTGGGCAAAACGATAGAGCGGCGCGTCGATCGGAGCAGCGAACGATTGCGCCGCGGCAACGCCCGAAAGAAAACACGGCATATAGGACCCCTCGCACCGGCGAGGCCGATCCGAAACGCCGACGGCGGCAACCGTTCTCCCGCGGATCGCTTCGCGCAAATCTTCCATTGCCGATGGAAGATTTTTTACGTGGGCAAACACGGCGTCGCTCTGCCGCAGGCCGCGTTCCCCCTTTGCAACCGGGAGCGGAATGCGGATATTGGCAAACACGTTGCCGCTTTCGTCGCAGGCGGCGCAGGATGTGGTATAGTTGCTGGTATCAATTCCGATAAAGCACAGATTCATTCCCGGTTTCCCAACTCGTCCTTCACGCTGTTCAGAATGCCGTTTACAAACGCCTTTGCTTTTTCATCGTCATATTTTTTTGTAAGTTCAACGGCCTCGTTTAAGGAAACGCGGACCGGAATATCCTTGCGCGTCAGCATTTCAAAAATAGCAAGGCGCAGGATGTTTCGGGTAACGGGAGCAATGCGATCGACCGACCACCCTTTGGAGTACTTGGAAATATAGGCGTCGATCTCGTCTTTTTTATCCAATACACCGAAATAGACTTCCGGGATATAATCGTCAACCGCAAACTCACGATCCTCCGTTGCCAAACGATAAATCTCCTGCGGGGCTTTTCCCTGCTGAAATTCGGTTTCAAAAAGCAGTTCTAAAACCCGCTCTCTGGATTCGCGTCTTGAAATTTGAGCCATTTTAAGGTCCTTTCCGATGTTCTTTCGGATTTTCCGAAAGAGACCACTCTATAAATACATATCCATTATACTTATTTTAATGGATTTGTCAAGCAAAAAAATGAATATTTTTTCTGATTTATACATTTTTTCCGGCATATTTCCCGTATGCGGCCCTGAAAAATGCAAATACTGAATGAAAACGGGCAAACGAAAGGATTGAAAAAATGAAATTGATTCGGTTTTTCTTCTGCATCGCTTTGATCGTTGCCATTCTCGTTTCCTTTCCCGTTTCGCTTTCGGCAAACGCGCAGGAGCCGGGAAGCATTGATTGGAGCCGGGTCTATTTCCTCGGCGAATCGACTACGGCGCACCTGCGCCGGCGCGGAAACTTACTTGGGCAATACGCAAAGACCAACGTCCTCGCACCCGATTCCGGAACGCTGATGCTTTCCTCCCGCACGCTTTCGCAAACAATCCGAAAGGCAGGATCAAAGGAAAAGGTCAGTATTTTGAATGCAATACGCGAAAAACAGCCGGGGGTTCTGATTCTTTCATTCGGTCTGAACGGAATTGCGGGCTTTCACAAAAGCGAAAACAAATATTTGCAGCTTTATGCTAAATTGATTCGATCTATTCGCGATGCTTCCCCCGATACCCTGCTCGTTCTGCAAACGATTTACCCGGTTGCGAAAGAACAAACGAGCTGGAAATTTGCCGTCTCGCCGGAGTTGATCAATTCGTGGATTGATTCGCTCAACGAACGCCTTGCGGAGCTTGCGGAAGAAGAAAGCGTTTCGCTTTGGGATACCGCGGCGCTCCTCAAAGACGAAAACGGATTTTTAAAGCCGGAATTTTCCGCCGACGGGATTCACCTGACGAGCGCCGGATATGACGTGATTTTACGAAAAATTGCAGAAAATACGGAGAAATTAAAGATATGAAAAAGCGGATTTTTGCGGTACTTTTCGTATTATTTATGTTTTTACCCTCCTGCAACGGGCAACCTTACCGTAACGATCTTTCGGCCGAGGAACTCTGCCGGAAATGCGCGGAAGCCGTTATAATCGAGGACCCCGAAACCGAAGGTGCGGAGGTCTTCCCCGCGGAAAACAGACCGGGACTTGCGCCCGAAGTTTCGGTTTGCTATTCGTCAAACGGGAACAATTTGGACGAGATCGGCGTTTGGAAAGCAACCGGCGAAAAGCCGCGGCAGGCGGCAACCTTTGTTGCCGATTCCCTTTTGGAGCGCTACCTGGAAAACGAGAGTTTTTATCAATCCTATATCCCGGAAGAACTCCCCAAACTGCGGGACGCGGAAGTGCGCGTGTACGGCAATTACGTGGTTTACGCAGTCCTCTCCCCCGAACGAAAAAAAGCGTTTTTTCAATTCCTTGAAAAAGCGCTTGCAAAAGAAGAACGGCCAACTGTTTAAGTCGGCCTTCTTTTTTTTATTGTTCCAACAGCTTTTCCGCCGCCGCAATGCGCACGCAAACGGTGAGCACCCGCATGGCCTTGATGAGTTCTTCCTCTTCCGGGAAGGTGGGGGCAATGCGAATATTGCTATCCTGCGGGTCTTTGCAGTAGGGATAAGTCGCACCCACGTTGGTAAGCTTTACACCCGCCTCTTTGCAGAGCGTATAGGCGCGTTTGGCGCATCCTTCCATTACATACAAACTGACGAAATAGCCGCCGGCGGGATCGGTCCAGCGAGCAATACCAAGGTCTCCGAGATCGCGCTCCAAAGCCCCCAAAACGATTTGGAACTTGGGGCGGATCAGATCGGCAAGCAGCATCATGTGCATTTTGATATTTTCGGCACTTCCGTCGAAATACCGAACGTGCCGCAGTTGATTGATCTTATCAAAGCCGATGGTCTGCGCGCCGATAATGGGCATGATCTGCGCCAAATTTTCACGCGAGGCGGCCATAATGGCAACGCCGGAACCGGGGAACGTGATTTTGGAAGTAGACGCGAAATAGAATACGCGGTTGGGGTTCCCCGCTCGGTTGCAGGCGTCAAAAATATCGGCAAGTTTTTCCGAACGGTCGGAATAAAGATCGTGAATGGCGTAGGCGTTATCCCAAAAAATGCGGAAATCTTTTGCCGCCGTTTTCATTGTTCCGAAACGGGACACCGTTTCATCCGAATAGGTAATGCCGTCCGGATTGGAATATTTCGGGCAGCACCAGATCCCTTTGATTTGAGGAT
>JBGUNW010000067.1:0-5545 GCA_045117555.1 Eubacteriales bacterium | reverse complement strand
AACGCATCGCTGAAAAAATGGAACCTTTCGCAAATCTTTTTGCAAGCGGTAACGGCAGAGGAGATCAACGAATATTTAAGAAATCTGATCACCGATGTCAACAAACTTGCCGAAGTGCTCAAACAGCTCATTCCCTCTGCAACTCCCGACAATATGCTTTCGGCAATTGCGGGAACGGTTACCGGCATTACGAAAAGCATTTTCGCCTTCTTCATTTCGCTGTATCTGCTGGCTTCCAAGGAGCGCGTTTACGCCCAGACCATGAAATTGCGCCGCGCGCTGTTCACCGACCGCGCAAACGCCCGCATCACCCGTGTTTGCACGGTTGCCGACCGTTCTTTCGGCAGCTTTCTGGAAGGCAAATTGTTTGATTCGCTCATCATTGGCGTTCTCACCTATCTGACCCTTTTGATCTTCCGCATTCCCTACCCGGTACTGATCGCCGCGATCGTCGGCATCACCAATATCGTTCCGATCATCGGCCCCATTTTCGGCGCCATTCCCTCGGCGCTGATCGTCGCGTTTGAAGAGCCGAGCAAGGTGTTCCCCGTCCTGCTCATCATTCTGGTCATCCAGCAGATCGACGGCAATATCATCGGCCCGAAGATTCTGGGCAGCAGCAACGGCGTCAGCTCGCTTTGCGTTCTGATCGCGGTTATGATTATGGGCAAACTTTGGGGATTTGTCGGAATGTTGATCGGCGTACCGCTCTTTGCAACGGTACTTGACTTGCTGGATACCTTTTCCAAGGACCGTCTGCGCGCAAAAGGTCTGCCTACCACTACCGAAAACTATTACCCGCCGGACAGCCCTTTGGATCCCGGAACCGATATGCAGAGCGGCTCGGAACGCAGTTTGCGAAAATGGGAATCCAAAGTTCTTCGCCTGCGGAATTTGCAGGCGGGCGGCAAAAAGCTCTCCGCCAGAGACCGGCTTTTGATCTGGTTTTATGAAAAAGGCCGTAAACTCTCCGTCATTCCCAAAATCTCCGCCGAGGCACTGGCGCAATTTGCCGCCGAAGAGGCGATCCGCGCCGAGGCGACCGGCGTAAAAGAGCGAAATTTAGAAACGGACAAATAATTTCCCGCACAAAAAAGGGATCGCCCGAAAATTGTTTCGGGCGGGTTCCTTTTTTGCGCGGATAAACGATACAGGAGGCATTTTTTCAATCATGGCAAACGAAACAAAAAAAGGCGGTATTTCGGTTCAAACCGAACATATCTTCCCGGTCATTAAAAAATGGCTGTATTCCGAAAAAGATATTTTCCTGCGGGAAATCGTTTCCAACGCAGCCGACGCGGTTACCAAACTCCGCCGGCTCTCCTCGCTTGGAAAATACGAAGACAACGGCGAAGTTTACCGCATTGACGTCATTTTGGACAAGGACGCGGGTACGCTGACCGTTTCGGACAACGGCATTGGCATGACCGAGGAAGAAGTTGACCGCTATATTTGTCAAATCGCACTTTCCGGCGCTTTGGACTTTATTCAGAAATACGAAGGCGAAAACCAATCCAGCGGTATTATCGGCCACTTTGGCCTTGGCTTTTATTCGGCGTTCATGGTAAGCGAAACGGTAGAGCTGCAAACCAAATCCTATACCGACGCACCCGCCGTACACTGGGTTTGCTCCGATGCCGGCGACTACGAAATTTCGGCCGGAGAACGCAAAGAGCACGGCACCACCGTAATCATGCACATTTCCGACGAGGAAAAAGAATATCTGAACGCGGACAAGTTGAAGGAAGTGCTTGAAAAATACTGCTCCTTCATGCCGGTGGAAATTTATTTTACCGACGCCGGAGAAAAACCGGAAAAGAAAAAAGAGGGCGAGGAAAAGCCCGCGCCCGTAAACGATACCACACCGCTTTGGCTGAAAAACCCCTCGGAATGCACGCCGGAAGAATACAAAGCGTTTTATCAAAAGGTCTTTCACGACTTCCGCGAGCCGCTGTTCTGGATCCATATCAACGCCGACTATCCGCTCAATTTCCGCGGTATTCTCTTCTTCCCCAAGCTGACCAACGAGTACGAATCCATCGAGGGGCAGGTCAAGCTCTATTACAACCAGGTTTTCGTTGCCGACAATATCAAAGAGGTCATTCCCGAGTATCTCTTAATGCTCAAAGGCGTTCTCGATTGCCCCGAGCTGCCCTTGAACGTTTCGCGCAGTTACCTGCAAAACAACACCTACGTTTCCAAAGTTTCGGCACATATTGTGAAAAAGGTGGCCGATAAACTCAACAGTCTTTGCAACACCGAACGCGAGGAATATGAAAAGGTTTGGGCCGATATTCGCACCTTTGTGGAATACGCCTGTATGCGCGACCGTAAATTCTATGACCGCGTGCAGGATTCGCTCCTGCTGGAATTGACCGACGGAAAATATCAGACGATTAAAGAATACCTGGACAGCGCAAAAGAAAAGCACGAAAACACGGTATACTACACCTCGGATAAGGCCGCGCAGGCGCAGTATATTTCCATGTTTGAATCCGAGGGTATACAAATCGCCGTTTTTGAAAAGCCGCTGGATACGCAGTTCCTTTCCTATCTGGAAAGTTACGATTCCAACGTGAAATATCTGCGCATCGACGCCGACGTTGCCGGCGCTCTCAAAGGCGAGGGGTCTGCTGCCGAAAACGAAGACCTCAAAGCCCTGTTCGTCAAAGTTTCGGGCAACGAAAAGCTGAAAGTTTCGTTTGCCTCGCTGAAAGACGCGGGCGTTCCCTTGCTTTTAACCGTCAGCGAGGAATCCCGCAGAATGGAAGAAATGATGAAACTGTACTCCATGAGCGGTATGGGTGGCTTGGGCGCATTCCCTGCCGACGAAACGCTGACCGTGAATACTGCTTCTCCGCTGATTGCCAAGCTTTCGGCGATGGATGGCGAAAAGCAGGAAAAAACCGCGGCATACCTTTACCGTCTTGCGCTTCTCTCCCAGCGCAAACTGACCGGTGAAGAGCTGAAACAATTTCTTGCCGACGGATATGCCATTCTGGACTTGATTTGATAACGGAGGATCGCCAATGGATTACCGGGAAGAATATGAACGGTGGCTTTCGGAGCCAACCGTGACCGCTGAGGAAAAGGAAGAGCTCCTCGCCATTGCCAACGATGAAAAGGAAATTGCTTTTCGTTTTTCCCACTTGCTTTCATTCGGCACGGCCGGACTTCGCGGCACAATGAAAGCCGGTCTGAACGCAATGAACGTACACACCGTTGCCTACGCGACCCAAGGCCTTGCAAACCTGATTTTGGGCGAGCAACGCGCAAAAAACGGCGTTGTGATCGCCTACGATAGCCGCAACAATTCCAAACTGTTCGCCGAAACCGCCGCAGAGGTCCTTGCGGCAAATAACGTTCGCGTTTACCTGTTTGAATCGCTCCGCCCCACGCCGGAACTTTCCTTTGCCGTTCGCGAGCTCGGCTGCGTTGCAGGCATTAACATTACCGCCTCGCACAACCCCAAGCAGTACAACGGCTACAAGGCCTACTGGGAGGACGGTGCACAGCTGCCGCCCGAACACGCGGATACCGTGGTTGCCGAAATTTCCAAGCTGGATATTTTTCGCGACGTTCGCAAAATGCCGCTTGAAAAAGCAATAGCCAAGCGCCTTGTAACAATGATCGGCAAAGAGATCGACGAAAAATACCTGTCCGCCGTTCTTGCGCAGGTCATCAATCCGCAGGCGGTCAAGGCCGTGGCGGACGATTTGAAAATCGTTTATACGCCTTTGCACGGCGCCGGCTACCGCATGGTGCCCGAAGTGATGCGCCGCATCGGCGTTAAGCACCTCTACCCGGTTGAGGCGCAAATGGTGCCGGACGGCAATTTCCCCACCCTGGTAAAACCAAATCCGGAATATCCCGCCGCGTTTACGTTGGGAATTGAAGTTGCCAACCGCGTGGGTTGCGATCTGATCATTGCAACCGACCCGGACGCCGACCGCGTTGGCGTAATGACGCGCACAAAATCCGGCGCGTTCCGCACCATTACCGGCAATCAGATGGGCGCTTTGCTCGCCGATTACATCATTACCGCCTACAAAAAAACCGGCACGATGCCGCCCGAACCCTATATGGTCAAAACGATCGTTACTTCCGAGATGACCGCAAAAATCTGCGCCGAAAACAATATCCGGCTTTATAACGTGCTCACCGGATTCAAGTTTATCGGCGAGGTCATTAAAAAGCAGGAAGAGGCCGGGCACGGCACCTTCCTGTTTGGCTTTGAGGAAAGCTACGGCTATCTCAAAGGCACCTATGCGCGCGACAAGGACTCGGTGGTTACCGCCATGCTGATTACCGAGATGACCGCCTATTACCACGCCGCCGGAATGACGCTCTCGGACGCGTTGGACGACCTGTTCCGCCGGTACGGCTTTTACTACGAGGTAACGGGCGAGGTTTATATGGAAGGGTATGACGGGGCCGCTCGTATCTCCGCTTTGATGGATGAACTGCGCAAAAATCCGCCCAAGGAATTTTCGGGCAGCCGCGTTGCCGTTGTGGGCGATTATTTGAAGCAAACGATTACCGACGGAAAAACAAGCAAGCCGACCGGCCTTCCCCGCTCGAACGTGATTTCCTTCCGCCTGGAAAACGGCGATATGATCGTTGCGCGCCCCTCCGGGACCGAACCGAAGGTCAAATTTTATTACCTGCTGGAAGGTGAAAACGAGGCGCAAACCAAAGAAAAATTTGCCGCTTACGAAGCGTTTTTCAACCGCCTTGCCGGGGTATAAAAACCGCAAGCCATATAAAAATAACCGATAAAGGAGGGCAACCGGATGGAAGAGAATGAAATTTTCGATATGGAAAAACTGAACCAACTGCTGGAAGAAAAGAAATATTCCCAACTGGTTCGGGAGTTGGATGAAATTCCGCCTGTGGATGCCGCCGAATTTTTGGCAAGTCTTCCCGAAAACCGTGCCGCCGTTATTTTCCGAATGCTGAAAAAGGACAGCGCCGCAGAAATTTTTGCCGAGCTTGACCCCGACCTGCAAACCAAGCTGGTGGGATTGATGACCGACCGCGAAGTTAAGGAAATTTACGAAGAACTCTACGTGGACGACGCGGTAGACACGCTGGAAGAAATGCCGGCAAACGTTGTCAAGCGTATTTTGCAGTTGGCAACCGCTCAAACGCGCGCCGAGATCAACCGTTTCCTCGCCTACCCCGAGGATAGCGCCGGAAGCGTGATGACCAGCGAGTTCATCGACCTGAAAAAAAATATGACCTGCGAACAGGCCATTGCCCACATTCGCAAAACCGGCTTGGATAAGGAAACGGTCTACGTTGCCTACGTTACCGATCGATCCCGCATTCTGCAAGGGGTGGTGCCGCTCAAACAGCTCTTATTTGCAAAGCCGGACGACGTGATTGAGGACATTATGAACCCCAACGTGATCTTCGCACACACCAGCGACGACCAGGAAACCGTTGCCAACATGATCTCCCACTACGACCTGATCGCCCTGCCGATCGTAGATAATGAAAACCGACTGGTCGGTATCGTTACGGTCGACGACGCTTTGGACGT
>JBGUNW010000066.1:0-19711 GCA_045117555.1 Eubacteriales bacterium | reverse complement strand
AACCTTTTCGGCTTTGCGGCGCGCCAGCGCGCGGAGTGCTTCCTCGCGCTTTTCGCGGTAATCCTCAACGTCCAGCGTAATGCGGGTATAAACGCGCTTTTCGCCGTCGACGCGGCGGTTTGCGGCTAAATTGCAAAGATATTGCAGCGCGTCCAACGTTTCGCCGTGATGCCCGATCAGAAGTCCGGCGTCGTCTCCGTTGACTTTGAGCACGATATCGTCGTTGGTTCCCTCTTTTGCGGAATAGGTCAAATTGTCAAGCCCCATATTCTGGGCGACCTGACGGATAAACTGCATTGCGGCGTCCTCGCCGCTGACCGGCTTTTCCTCGGCAGCGGTAGTATAGGAAACGGCAATTTTCGCGTCTACCGCGCCAATGCCCAAAAAGCCGCGCTTGCCTTCTTCCAAAACGGTTACAACCAAATCTTCCTCGCGGATGCCAAGCTCCGCGGCGGCCTTTTTACGCGCTTCTTCCACGCTTTTGGCCGTGATAATCAATTCTTTTTTCACTTTATTTTACCTCGAATTTCATTCGTCTTTGTCGGTGGAGTCGGCGTTCTTCTTCGTTTTCTTTTCGAGACGATCCTCTTTCAGGGGTGCGCTTTCTACCGGCGTTTTTCCGGCGGATTCCTGCTTTTTGCGCTCTTCCTCTTCCATTGCCGCCTTGCGGGCAAGCGCGGCCTCGCGGGTATCGTCGTAGTCCTCATCGTCAATGTGGTGGAGCGAGCGAACGCGGCCGGCTCTCTCGGATTTTACCACCTGCTGTTTCTTACCCGCAAGCTCTCTTGCAGCGGCTTTATAATCATCCTCGGTAAACTTTGGGAGCGGCATGACCTTGCTCATAATGAACTGTTTGAGCACGCCGAGAATGCTGCGGAAGATCCAGTAAACGCCGATGATTGCCGGAACCACAAAGGTGAAAAAGGTGGAAAGCGCCGGCATGGAAATATCCATCATGGTATTGGAGCAAGCGGTTTGACGGTCGGCGGGCTGACCGGAGGTACCCTGCCCGGGCTGATAACCGAACTTGCGGTTGAGCTTCATGCTGAAAAAGTACACCACAAAAGTGAGTACCGGAACGAGCAGCAGAATAAAGTTTTCGCGGAAGCTCGGCGTTAAACCGAAGTTGAATTTGCCGATGTTAAAGTTGGGCAGATTCTCCCAAACGCCGTCCAGCTTGTTGAAAACGTCGGAGCCGTTGGAGAAATACTGAAAACCGTTCAAACCGGCCAAGTCACCGCGGGAAATACTGGAAATAATACCGATCGAGCTGGAAGGCGCGGTTGCAAAGCCCAAACCGCCGGCGGCTCTTGCCGCGGTATAGTAGGTGCCGAGCGCGCCCGAAATGCCCGAGGAAAGCCCCAAAACATAGTGGAGCGGGTCGATCACAATGCGGTACAGAATGATCAGAATGGGCATTTGCAACAGGAGCGGCAGGCAACCGCTGAACGGGCTGAAATTCTCTCTTTGATAAAGTTCCTGAATTTCTCTTTGCACCTGTTGCTGGGTCTTTTGATCGGTGCGGCCGGCATACTTGTTGCGAATGGCCATTTCCTTGGGCCGCAATTTTGCCTGCTTGATGGTGTTCTTCTGTTGGAGAATGGCAAACGGGATCATTAAAATCTCGATCAGGATTGCAAACTCGCAAATACCGATGATATAGCTCGATCCGCCCAGATATCTGGTCATCCAGCTCAACGCTTTGCCGATACCCAGGAAGATTTTGTCAAAGAAGCCGTCGTTGGATTCGACAACCACGGTGGTTTTAAAGGTTGCGATAAGGGCTTCAAGGTCGGCCTCGTTCATTGTGCTGTAAACCGATTCGTTGATCTTGTTACCTTCGGCGGCTTTTGCGTTTGCGGCGCCAATAACCTTAACGGCGGCTGCGGCCTTATCTTCAACGGCATATTTTTCATATTCCGCATCGTTGAACCCATCGGCGAGCATATCGTAACCGCGCGAAGCGGCGATCAGATAATCGCGGATATCGTAGTTTTGGTCGTCGAATACGGTGGTCAGCATTTTAGCCGTTGCGTTGATTTGGTCGGCTTTCATTTTGCCGCCGGATTTTCCTTCGTTGTTGACTTTGACGCCGATCCACTCGGCAATCTGTTTGCCCTCGCCGTCTTCCGAATACGAAAAATCATCTTTGGCTTCGGTATAGGAGAGCGTTGCTTTTTTGCTGCCGCAGCTTGCCAGAACGGCAAGGAGCAACAGAACAGAGGTGAAAATTACGAGGAACCTCGTAACTCTTGTTTGCATGATTTGGTTTGGTGTTTTTTTCATGTTTTTCGGTTTTCTCCCTTCGTTTTTTGGGGATTTGTTTGCGCCGTCGTTCTCTGGTTTCCGCACGGCACCGCGGCTCCGGAAAAAGTTTGCCGTTCAGTTTTTCGGCTTTTCAAGATCGTAGTCTTCCGGGTAGTAGTATTTGGTAATGGGTTCGGGACGGTACTTGTTGCGCAACCCGCGCTCGGGGACGGGATCATACCCACCGGGGCAAAGGGGCTGGCAACGCGCTACCCTGCCGATTGACAGAATTAACCCGACGAAAAAGCCCCGTTTTCGGAACGCCTCGACGGCGTAGGACGAACAGGTGGGGTAGAATCGGCAGGTCGGTTTCCGTTTGAGCGGCGAAAGCAGCTTTTGGTATAGGCGAATGAGTGCTATGCAAAGGTATTTCATAACGTTTCGGTACGGAACATTTCCGTTTTGGCAAACCCACGGCGCAAATCCCGCTCAATGTCGGCAGACTTGGCTTTGAGGATCTCGCTCCGGGGGGCAAGGACGATCAAAAAACCGGTTTTGAGTTCTTTTTCTACGGCAAAATACCCGGCGCGCAGAATGCGCTTTGCCCGGTTGCGCAGCACCGCTCCCCCAACCTTCTTTCCAACCGATACGCCGAAGCGGTTGTAGGCGGTCTTTGCGGGGTTTTCCTTTTGCAGGCGTTTGGCGGCATAATCTTTCAGGACGAACACGTTGACGTATTTGCCCGAAAAGCGCGTTCCCTTATGAAAGGCCTTATCGTATAAGTGGTGTTCCTTGATGGTTTTGTACTTCATTTTTGTCCCTTTGCTTTTTGCGTTGTGCTTCCGTTGATTGTTGCGGCGTTTTACGATATAAAAACACCGACGGCGCGAGATTCGATGTTCGATCGGCAGTCGGTGTTTTTATGTGATGGCAGATGCGCGGTCTTGGCGAAGGTCGCCAACCGATGCCGGATTTGCCCTATTCTTAATAGGTCAATCTTTTTCTGCCCTTGGCGCGTCTTCTTTTGAGGACGTTTCTGCCGTCGGCAGTTCTCATTCTTTTACGGAATCCGTGTTCCTTTTTTCTCTGACGCTTTTTGGGTTGATACGTTCTGAGCATTCCAAAATACCTCCTTTAACTGGAATCGGAAGCGTATAATCAAACGCTTTTACACAATGACAATCTATATTATAATAGATACTACCCCGATTTGTCAAGCATTTTTTTCAATTTTTTTCATTTTCTGTCCTCTTTTCCATGCGGATTCTTGACAAAAGTCTTTCAAAATGCTAAAATAAAGGCAGAAATTTTGCGGGAAACGGAGGAAAACGCATGGCTACGCTTGAAATTCTGGAAGAAGCGGATTTTCGCCGCGAGCTGAAAAGCACTCCCCGCCCCGCCTATCTTTTTTTCGGCGAAGAGGACTATCTGAAAGCGTATGCCGTACGTTTGGCGCGCGAGGTCATTTGTCCCGATCCCACTTTTGCCGCCTTTAACGAAATGCGCATTGACGCGCTTGATTTCGAGCCGCAAAAGCTGATGGACGCACTTATGCCGTTGCCCATGATGGCCGACCGCAAACTGATCGTTCTTTCGGGTTTGAATTTTACCGCTATGAAAAAAGGGGACCTGGACGAGCTTTGCGCAATTTTGGAAACCCTGAACGATTACGACTACAACCTGCTTTTGATCGTGGTGCAGTCCGACGGGTTGGAAACCGGCTACCTGCCGAACTCCCCTTCCCCCATTTTGCGCCGGCTTTCGGAATACCTGACCCCGGTTCAATTTGAACGCCCCAACGACAGAAAGCTTGCCGAATGGGTTGGCAAACACTTTGCCCACAACGGCGTTGCCGTTTCGCCCGCTTTTTGCTCCCTGATGTTGTCCTTTTGCGGGCGCAGTATGTATGCGCTTGCAAGCGAAGTGGATAAATTGAGTTTTTATCTTCTTTCCAACGGGAAAACAACGCCGACCGAGGCCGATATGCGCCTGGTTTGCACCCCCGCAGTAGAATACGACGCGTTTGCCTTTGCCAACGCGTTGATGGATTCCAATCGCGATCTTGCCCTTGCGATCCTTGCCGATTACCGCGCGCGCCGCATAGAGCCGATTTCGGTTTTATCGAATATTCTGCGCGTATTTTGCGACATGGAGCAGATTTACGCTTTGCAAAAGGCCGGCTTGCCCGTTCCGGCGATCGCCGCCGCCATGAAAATGAAGGAATATCCGGTCAAACTTTATTTGCGAAGTTTAAACAATTCTTCGCCGGAACGGTTGCGCCGGGCGATTGACGCCTGTGCCGCCGCGGATACGGCAATGAAGCTTTCGCCCCAAGGATACGGGGCGCTGGAAGTGCTGATCTGCTCGGTTTGATCCATTTCCCTGCAACCTGTACTAAAAAATCCCCCGAAAGTTTGCTTTCGGGGGGATTTTTTGTCTTATTTCAGCTCGCCGACGTAATATTTCTTTTTGCCGCGGCGAACCACAACGTATTTGCCCGCAATGGCGGTTCCGGCACCGATAACGAAATTGGGATCGTTCACCGTTTCACCGTTGATCGTCAACGCGCCGTTGGAAAGGAACTCGCGCGCCTCACGCTTGGAGGAGCAAACGCCCGCACTTACCAGTACGTCGGCAACCGGGCCGCCCTCGGTTTCAAAATGCGGAACGTTCCGCAAACCGACAAGCAGATCATGCACCGGGATACTGCGCACGTTGCCGGCAAAGAGCTGTTGGCTGATATGCTCGGCCTCCTCGTAGGCGCCCTCGCCGTGCAGATCGCGCAGGATCTCGCGGGCAAGCGTTTTTTGCGCGAGCCGTTTTTCCGGCGCTTCGTTGTGCTGCCGCTCGATCTCCTCGATCTCCTCGCGCGAAAGGAAGGTCAGCCGTTTGAGATAGCCGATGACCTCGCTGTCCTCGGAATTGAGCAGGAACTGGTAAAGCTCGTAGGAGCTTGTCTTGTTGCGATCCAGCCAAACGGCATTTCCCTCGCTTTTGCCGAATTTGTTGCCGTGCGAATCGGTCACCAGCGGCATGGTCATTGCGTAAACTTCGTCGCCCGTGGTCTTGCGGATCAGCTCGATACCGGTGGTGATATTGCCCCACTGATCCGATCCGGCAACCTGCAAATCCACCCCGCGGTGCTCGTGCAGATATTTAAAATCCAACCCCTGAATGAGCATATAGGAAAACTCGGCATAGGAAATGCCCGATTCCATTTGGCGGCGAACGAGATCTTTGCTTAACATATATCCAACGTTAATATACTTGCCGTAATCGCGGAAAAAGTCGATCACGGTCAGGTCTTTCACCCAATCGTAGTTGTTGACGACCTCGTAGGGGAAAATCTTTTGCAACTGCGTTTTGAGCGCCTCGTAGTTGCGCATGACCTCGTCCTTATCCGAGAGCTTGCGCTCTACCGTTCCGCGCGGGTCGCCGATGAGCGCGGTGGCAAGACCGACCAACATAATGGGGTGATGCCCTGCCGCGGCAAGGCGGCGCGTGATCAGAAACGAGGAATAATGCCCCAGGTGCAAACTGTCGGCAGTGGGATCGGTGCCGATATAAAAGGTCAGTCCCCCGGCATTGAGTTTATCAATCAGATCAGGGCTGGAAATATCCTGAATCAGCCCTCTCCATTTCAGTTCTTCATAAAGTGTCATGGTTCAAAAAATCCTTTCCGGAAATACGATTACTATTATAGCACGGGCGGTATGCCCTGTCAAGATTTACAGGTGCTCGGAAACGCAGGATTCTACAATTTTTGCCGAGAGGACGGCGGTTTCTTTCTCGAAAGTTTCAAACGATTCGGCGGCGGTGCCGTCGGCAAGGTCGGAAATCGCACGAACGACAACGAACGGAACGCCGTTTGCCACAGCCACCTGCGCGATTGCCGCGCCTTCCATTTCCACGGCGTCTGCCGAGAAAAGCCGCTTGATCTGCCCTTTCATTTCGGCATCGGCAACAAAAACGTCCCCGCTGGCAATGCAACCTTTGCGGACGTTTTCGCCCGAAAGATATTGCAGTGCGCTGCCGAAAAACGCATCGACTAATCCGGTGTTCGCTTGAAAGCGGAAAGGGCTTTTCCCATCTCCAAAGCCGGGAACGACGCCTCTCGGATAGCCGAACTTGGTCAGGTCAAAATCGTGCTGGACAAGTTCGGCACCAATCACGAAATCACCGACGTGCAACCCATCGCCAAGTCCTCCGCCGATACCGGTGTTGATTAAATAATCGGGCGAGTAACGGTCAATCAATGCCTGTGCGGTTCGCCCGGCATTCACTTTGCCAACGCCGCTTTGCACCAAAACCAATACATTTTTTCCCATTTTGCCGCGGTAAAAAGTCAAGCCGGCGTACGATTCTGCAATCGGGTCCTTCATTTCCGCCTGCAAATGACGAATTTCACTCTCCATGGCGCCGATCACGCCGATAATTTTGCAATCCATTTGGTTAAAAGCTCCTCTTTCTTGACTGATGAGATTATACCATTTTTTTAAAATTTTGTCAACACAAGAAATTGCTGCGCAGAAAGTTTTTTGTTTTTTTCGGAAAAAGGCTTGCATTTCCCTTTTCAATGTGCTATAATACACCTGTTGCGAAGGAAGCAAACCGTTCTTTTGCAATACAGGGGTATAGCTCAGCTGGTAGAGTACCGGTCTCCAAAACCGTGGGTCGCGGGTTCGAATCCTCCTGCCCCTGCCACACATAAAAGCTCGACATTTTGTATCCATTTTACGAAATGCCGGGCTTTTGTTTTTCTCGGAAAGCCGCATAAATAAACGCTTTTCGCCCATTTGAACCCAAAAACCGGATAACATAAAAAAGTCGACATTGTCGACTTTTTTCTATACTGTAGAGGACTCGAACCTTTTCACTTGTTAATTTTCTGCGTCTTTCGCATACTCGCGTTGACTTTTTTTCAAAAAATGATATAATTGAAATGTAACAAAAGGAGGATTCAATGAACTACACAAAAACAATTCGCAATTACTGTCTGGAAAACAAAGGAAGGATCTTTGACGTGTCCTATTTGAAGGAACACTCCTTTGAAATGGTTCCCTACAAAACGCTTCTCAAAATCTTGAACCGGTTGGTTGAGGAAGGCATCCTCTCAGATATTTCAAAAGGTATCTACTTGATCAACCAAGAAGGAATTACCCTGGAGGCTGCGGTATTCAATCAATACATCGCCGAAAGCAGGGGTATGTACGCCGGATACGCTTTATATAATCAATTAGGAATCACATCACATAAAAGCGATGTGATAGAAATTTACACCCACCTTTTAAGTGTCCCGCACAAAACAATCGGACCATTTAAATTGACCAGGTTGAATCTCCATTTTAGCGAACAAACCACTTCCCTGGTCGCGTTGCTCGAATGTCTTGAAAGCTGCGGCAAGATAGAAGATTTGGAAATTGATCGTTTCCTGAACTTGACCTTTGAAGCTCCTAAATTCTATTCCGATTTGGAATTCTCCTGTATCATACAGGAGCGAAAATACAAAAGCGCTACCATCAAATCGTTGAGCGAAATACTTAAAAATCTCGGAGTAAAAAACGATTGTCTTGGAATCTTTGAAAGGAATGCGGCAAAATGATTCCTTATGTCTTCCGTCCCACCACAGCGGATTTCTGGAAATGGATCCACCAATATGTTTTAGAAGCCCACCTGACCGTCAAAATGGGCAACTGGGACCCAAAATTTTCGAGGACAGAGGATTTCGCATTTGCTCAAAAAATATGCCGGCAATACCGCACCCTCTTGGCTTCTTTGAGCAAAAAGGAACGGGAGTTGGTAGAAAACAAACTCATAAAAGGAAAGGTGATCAACTACTCCGATCAGGAGGAGCGGATCGCCTTTTCTGATATATTTAACGACTGGCAGGAAATCTGCTTCCCGGGCGGCAAAAATCACCTCAAAAGGATGTCGATGGAAGAGTTTGGAGCGAAGATCACTGCCCTGCGCGAAAGGAAAGGTTACACGCGCCAGCACGTTGCGGATCTACTGGATATCAATGTGGCAACTTTGAAAGCATACGAATATGGCAACCGGATGATCCGGCTTGACCTCGCCTACCTGCTGGCGCAGATTTATGGGGTGGGGTTGGAGGAATTGGTTTAAGAAAAAGCAAATATTCTCCACCGAAACGGAAAACCGTTGCGTTACAATGCCGTACGATATATCTTGACAAACCGAACCTACATAGCCCCATAGAAGCAGTAACGCCTCTGAACCACAATCGGCTCGGAGGCGTTTTTGTTATATCTCTTATTTATTTCGTTTTCCAGTATTATCCGACCCTCTGATCTCTTCGTGGTAGAAATAATCCACTATTACTGGATGCCCCTGCGGAACCCTGCCATATGGCATTTCATTATCCACGAACGGACAGTCATATGTCTTTGCCATTTCTTCCGCTTTTTTCTCCAATGCTTCAAAGTAGCTGCGATTATGCTTGTTGTATATCTCATCATAAAGTGGCAAAAGATCAGGACGCTTTTCGGCAATATAATCCATAATTGTCTTCTTGAAGCCGCCTCGCAGATTCAGATTCTCAAGCCAGAACAAATCGCATTGATTATGCACACGCTCAAAAATGGCTTCCAAGTCTGTGATGCCGGGAAAGACGGGAGATACGAAACAGACTGTGCGGATACCTGCATCGTATATCTTTTTCATGGCGGCAATTCTGCGTTCAATGCTGACTGCGGCATCCATTTCGTTTTTGAAATTCTCATCAAGCGTATTTATCGACCACGAAACGGTAACCTGTCCCAGCTTTTTCAGCAGGTCAATGTCACGCACTACCAGATCGGACTTCGTGCAGATCAGGATATCCGCACCGCTGCCGATAAGCTGCTCCAACAGCTTTCTTGTATTGCCAAACCGCTCCTCTTGCGGATTGTATCCGTCAGTGACCGAGCCGATTACCACTCGCTGACCGGAATACTTCTTCGGATTTTTTATTTCAGGCCAACGCTTAACATCGAGAAAGGTTCCCCATTCTTCAGTATGTCCAGTAAAGCGTTTCATAAAGGAAGCATAGCAGTACTTACAGGCATGGGTACATCCCACGTAGGGATTCACAGAATATCCGCCCACGGGCAGATTGGATTTTGTCATGATATTTTTTGTTTCGACCTCACCGATGAGAACGCCGTCCATATTTATCTGTGCCATGCTCTTTGTTCCTCCAATACCTTATTAAAAGACTCCGGCAGCTCCTGAATCATATTTTCATCCCCAATGATAGGTTCAAGATCTTCCTTCATAAAAACGGGAATTCCGGCTTCGTGTGCCTGATCCGTAAGTGACCATGCCCATTCCGGCTCGGTACGCACCTTCTTGCTTTGCGCTCCGGTCATGGTACCGACAACGAGCCAATCAATGCAGGAAAGGTCTACTTCACCGGGATCATCAAACAGCGGTTCAAATGTCACATGATAATGCTTTGCCCGGATATTCTTCCGAAGAGCATCGATTCTCCATAGTTCTGACTTTCTCGTTACCGTCACTCCGAACCACGCATTATCAAGGTCTGTATCAAAATTCAACAAATCAGGTCGCTTGCTCAGAAAGAGAAACTGGTGCTGTGGGTTTTCACGTATCTTCGCAAACACCTCGTTCCGCCATTCATCCTGCCAACCGGCAAGATCGCTCATACCGGTTAGCAGAAAATTCTGCGGACGTTTTTTTTCCATCATTTTGAGCTTCCCCGGAAAAAACTCCGGTTTGGCAAAATCATCGATCATATGCCAGCGTTTCACGTTGTTACGGGCGTAGCAGTATTGACAGCCAACAGTACAGCCGATGACCAGATTCATGTTCTGTATCTGGTCCTTTATACAAACGCTCATTCTTCACGCCACCCTTCAAGATTTTTTTGAATGCGTTCGAGATATGACTCAAACTGCACAATCTCGTTTTCCGAAAAGCCTTTATAATAGATCCTGCCCATTCCGGCAGAGACATCGTCATTTTATATTCTATCATACCGGGGCAATTTTTTCAAGGTATTTTGGTAGATTTCGACAGGTTTTGAGAACTCACTCGTTTTTTATAAAAAAAAGCCCACAAAAGTGCAATTCGCAGACGGTAAATTTGTTTTTTGATTCAAAAAAGATAATAGCAAACATATCCATTAAAAAATGCATTAACAACAATAAGGCTAAACATCTCACACTCCGCTCTGGAGCACTTTTGGTATTACATACCCCCAAAAAGAGCACTTTTGGTAGTAGATACACAAAGCCAAAGGGCGCGCCGATTGTGGCGCGCCTTTTGGTTTTCGTAGGAAGGAGGTCACGGCGAAGTCTCGTGCGCGGCTTGCCGCGCCGCGGAACGGTTTGCTGTTTTGCCGAACGGCAAAATGCCGGAATCCGCCTTGATTCCGGCAAGCAGACGGGTTGCAAAGCGGAACGCTTTGCTCGGTTCCGAATCCTCCTGCCCCTGCCGATGTCCTCTTCTGATTTGTCTGCCATGAAAAAATAGAAGAGGACAATTTTTTTGCTCAAAATACGCGGGTTTTTGTATGAAAACGGCTGATTTTGCTCGAATTCGGCTTCTTTTTTTTCAATTTTGCCGCAAAAGACAGTTTTAGGGCTTCCAAATGGACGAACCCGTCATTTGGAAGCCCTTTTCATATCTTTCTTATTGATATACTTTTTTGTAGATAACTTGGTCATTCACTCAAAAAAGGATAGGGGCGGGAGGATTTGAAGCGCAAAAATGAAACGCCATATCATCCGTAAGTTTGAATAATCTCCTCGGCGATGCGACGGCGGGGAACGCAACGGTCCATCGCCTGCTTTTCAATGTAGCGGTGAGCATCCGATTCGGTCATTTTCAGCTCGCTGATGAGCAGCCATTTGGCGCGGTTGACAAGCCGGATCTCGTCCATTTTCTCCTCGACCGAAAGGACTTTTCTCTCGGTTTGGCGCAACCGTTCGCGGGCGCTTGCAAGCCAATCGAGCGCGAGCAGAACCGAGGATTTTGCCAGCGGTTTGGAGAGCAAGAATACGCCGAATTCGGCGCAGCGGTCGAAGAATTCCGAATACTGTTCCCCGCGCACCAAGAGGAGCGCAACCGTACTTTTCCCCGCGCCGGCATCGATGGAAAAACGCATTCCGTCCCCGTCCGGCAAGGGTGAATTGACAATGACAAAATCAAAATCCCGCTCGGCGAGCGCACGCTTGGCAGCACTGACGTTCCCCACGGTTTGCACCGGCGAATATTTGGAGGGAGTAAACAAACCGAGCAGATTCTCGTTGAGATTTGCCGATGCGGACACCAGCAAAACGCTGTAAACGCGCTCTTTCAAACTCATGGTCGTTTCCCTCCTTTTCCGTTATTTTGGCACGCTTATTTTACTTGCAGAAGATCTCCAAAACCGAGGCCGGAATGTGCGCTTGGACAAAAGCGCTGTTCCGTGCCTTTTCTTTTGCCGTTGTCAGGTTGTCGGGCAGTTTTCGGAACTTTGCCAACGTTTTTGCGTCGGCTTTGAACAGGTTGATATCTGCCGGATCGGGCAGTTTGAGTTTGGCTTGAATGCCCTCCAAGCCCGCGTAGATCAACAGCGCGAAGGCAAGATAGGGGTTTGCTGTGGGATCGGGCGAGCGCAGTTCGGCGCGTCGGTATTCACCGGCCGCCGCCGGAATACGCACCAGCTGCGAGCGGTTCTCTCGTGACCATGAAATATATCCCGGCGCTTTTTGCTGACCAAGGCGGCGGTAGGAATCCTCGGTGGGGTTGAGGAACGCCGTTATTTCCGCAACACGGTTCAGCATTCCGGCAATCATACCCGAAAAATCGGCTTCTTTTTCGGACATGACCGAAAGATTGATGTGGAACCCGTTGCCCGGTTTGCCCTCGATGGGCTTTGGCGAAAAATCGGCGTAAAGTCCGTTGCGGCGCGCCACGGTGCGAACGACAGTTTGGAAGGTCAACGCGTTGTCGGCGGCGTTCAGTGCGCCGGAATAGCGGAAGTCGATTTCGTTTTGCCCGGGGCCTTCCTCGTGGTGGGAACTCTCGGGGCGGATGCCCATTTGTTCCAGGGTCAGGCAGATCTCGCGGCGAATGTTCTCGCCCCGGTCTGCCGGGGCAATATCCATATACCCTGCCCGATCGTAGGGTTTGTCGGTTTTTTCGTTGTTCTCGTCCAATTCAAAGAGGTAGAACTCCTGCTCGGCGCCGAAATAGAAGGTATATCCCGCCGCTTCCGCTTCACGGATCGCATTTTTGAGAAGGGTTCGGGTGTCGCATTCAAACGGCGTGCCGTCAGGATAGGTGATATTGCAGAACATACGAACCACTCTTCCGTGTTCGGGGCGCCACGGCAAAGGCGTGAGCGTATCCGGCTCGGGGTGCAGGAACAGATCGGAATGCGCCTCGTCGCCAAAGCCCTTGATCGCAGACGCGTCAAAGGCGATCCCGTGCGCGAAAGCGCGCTCCAATTCCTCCGGCATGATGGAAATGTTCTTTTGATTTCCAAACACGTCGCAAAAAGCAAGGCGAATGAACTTGACATCCTCCTCGGCAACGTATTGCATGACCTCTTCTTTGGAATAATTCATGGCGTCCTCCTGCTTTTTAGTTTGCAACGTAAAGTCTTTTATACGGGTTTTTGCTATCCGGCGTGACCACGGTAAACGGTGAATTCATCACCGCTTTTTTGTCAACGTCGAACAGATCGCAGTATTCCGAAACATAAGTTTCAATTTCTTTCAGATCGTCGGGCGTCGCGGCGCTTGCCGTGACCTGATCGGGGAAAGTAATACCCCTGCAATCCGAGCGCAAAATCATTTTGCCGCCGTGCATTCCCGTGCAGGGGAAGTTGCCGACGATACGGCAGTCGTTTTGCGAAAGGCCGAGAACAATAATCACACCGCCCGCCTGATATTCGCCGAGAAAACTGCCGGCTTTGCCGCCGATGACCAGCACCGGGACTTTTTCGCGGTATGCTTTCATGTGAATCCCGGCACGATAGCCGGCATTGCCCTTGACGACAATTTTGCCGCCGCGCATGGCATAGCCCGCCGCATCTCCGACGTTGCCGTGAACGACGATCTCGCCATTGTTCATGGTATCGCCCACGGCGTCCTGCGCGTTGCCGTGAACGGTGATTTTCGCGCCGTTGAGGTATGCGCCCAAGGCGTTGCCGGGAACGCCCTTGATTGTAACCGAAATGCCGGACATTCCGGCGGCGATAAACCGTTGACCCAAACAATTTGAAATTTCCGAATCGGTTTGCGACTCCCGAAGCACCCGATTGATCTCTTGATAGTCGAGGTTTTCCGCGTTGATATTCATATTATACCATACCTCCGAACTTTTTTCTACGGATTTCTTGCGAAAAAATGGAATTGGACGCCAATTTTTTGGATGATTCAAAATCAATTGTGTCAAGCGGCGTTTTTTCGCGGATCAAGGAGGTGTAAATTCCGGCGCGCTCGGCACTGCCAAGCAGAATAAATCCTTTCAGCAATCCGTCTTTTACGAAAAAGCGTTTGAGCGAACCGCTCTCTTTTTCCTCGGTCATTTCGCCGTCGTAGGTTCCGGCAGACATAATGTGGAATCCGAAAAAGCCGATGGAGTTCATGGGAATCGCCTTGTCAAAAACCGCGCTACCGCCCGCCATATTGCTTCCCGCCGTATGCCCCTGCATATAAGCGTTGGGAAGAATGGCGAGCACGCGCCGCGCGCCAAGGGAAATATCGTTGCCCTCGGTGCAATCCCCTGCGGCATAAACGCCCGGAATCGAAGTTTCCATACCGTTATTGACGAGAATACCGCGATTGACCTCTCCGCCCGCCGCTTTGACCAACGCGGTATCGGCTCTTACCCCAACCGCCAGAACAAGCACATCAAATTCTACTTTGGAACCGCTTTTCATAAATGCGGTATTTCCGTCAAACTTGACGGCACTATCCGAAAGCAAGAAGCGAACTCCGCTTTCTTCCAGGTGGTGCTGAACCATGGCCGCGCAATCCGCATCCAAAATACTGGAAAGAACACGATCCGCCAGATCACAAACCGTAATACTTCCTACACGCGCGGCAATTCCCTCGGCACATTTGAGGCCGATTAAACCTGCGCCGACGATGAACACGCGGGAATCTTTGGTGATTGCCTGCTCCAATGCCAAGGCATCATCCAAAGTCATAAACGAGTATTTCTTTTCAACCGTATTAAGCCCTTCAAAAGGCGGAACGAAGGGCGAAGAGCCGGTTGCAACGCAAACAGAGGTGTATGGAATGACTGTTCCTTTATCGGTTGTAACGGTTTTTGCCGTTTGGTCAATTTTCGTCGCCGCCTCGCCGTAGAGGACCCGACAGCCCGTTTTTTCATAAAAGTCGGCGCCCCGGTATTTCATGCGTTCCAAATCGGTTTTTCCCTCCAGATAATAGGAAATAAGCGGTCTGGAATAAACATGATGCGGCTCTTTGGAAATGACGGTAATCTCTCCCCCGGCATCTACGCTCCGGATCCCTTCGATACAGCCGATCGCCGCGGCCCCGTTGCCGATGATAACATATCGTTTCACTTGACCTCGCTCCTTTCCTCATAAACAATCGCCTTGTTCGGGCAGCCCGAAACGCAAGCCGGCGTTCCGCAGGTGTTGTTCAGGCAGAGTTCGCATTTTTGCATAGCGCCGTCCTCTCCGGGTGCAAGCGCCCCGTAAGGACAAACCAGAACGCAGGTCAGGCAGCCAACGCATTTCTGCCGGTCGATCTTTACCACGCCGTCCTGCTTGGAAATTGCCCCGGCAATACAGCTTTTGACGCAGATGGGATCGGTGCAGTGCCGGCAGGAAACGGCAAATGTGATTTTGTCGTCCCCTTCCACGTGAATACGCGGAAAAATTTTTCTCCCTTTCAGATCTTTCATATAGGCAAGCCCCGAATTGGCAAAGGCGCAGTTGTATTCGCATAAATGGCATCCAAGACACCATTCTTCATTTACGTAAACTCTTTTCATATCATTCTCCTGCATGGGATATGCCCAAAATTTCCAATTCTTTTTCAGTCAGTCCTACGCCGCGGAGCATCAGGCGGTTGCCGCGCAGGGCTTCCACCGAGTTAATACCCATGCCGCCCATAATCTCCATAATCTCGTGCCGCCATGCCGTCATCAGGTTGATAAGTCTTTCAGAACCGATATCCGGGTTGAGTCGTTTGACCAGATCGGGGCGCTGGGTGGCAATGCCCCAGTTGCATTTGCCGCTTTGGCAGGTGCGGCAGAGGTGGCAGCCGAGCGCGAGCAGCGCGGCGGTGGCAATATAGCAGGCGTCCGCCCCGAGCGCGATGGCTTTGACAACGTCTGCTGCCGAGCGGATCGAACCGCCCACCACCAAAGAAACGTTGTTGCGAATGCCCTCGTCGCGCAGGCGTTGGTCCACCGCGGCAAGTGCGAGTTCGATCGGGATACCGACGTTATCGCGGATGCGCGTGGGCGCGGCGCCGGTGCCGCCGCGGAAACCGTCGATGGCGATGATATCGGCACCGCTCCGGGCAATACCGCTGGCAATGGCGGCAATGTTATGCACCGCCGCGACCTTGACGATCACCGGCTTTTGATAGTTGGTGGCTTCTTTGAGCGAAAAGACGAGCTGCCGCAAATCTTCGATCGAATAAATATCGTGATGCGGCGCGGGAGAAATCGCGTCCGACCCCTCGGGAATCATGCGGGTGCGGGAAACGTCGCCAACGATTTTTGCCCCGGGCAAATGCCCGCCAATGCCGGGTTTTGCGCCCTGCCCCATTTTAATTTCAATTGCCGCGCCGGCGTTGAGGTAGTCCTCGTGAACGCCGAAACGCCCCGAAGCGACCTGCACGATGGTGTTGGCACCGTATTGGTAAAAGTCCTCATGCAGGCCGCCCTCGCCGGTGTTGTAAAGAATACCGAGCTTGGTCGCGGCGCGGGCGAGCGAGGCATGGGCATTATAACTGATGGAACCGTAGCTCATTGCCGAGAACATGACCGGCATGGCAAGTTCGATTTGCGGCGGAAGGGCGCATTCAATCTTTCCGTCCGCGCTCCGCGCAATCCGCTCCGGCTTTTTGCCAAGGAAGGTTTTGGTTTCCATTGGCTCGCGCAGAGGGTCGATCGGCGGATTGGTGACCTGCGAAGCGTTGATCAGGATATGATCCCAGTAGACCGGGAGCGGTTTGGGGTTACCCATGGAAGAGAGCAGAACGCCACCGCTGTTTGCCTGTTTGTAAATTTCTTTGATCGTATCGTTCTGCCAGTTGGCGTTCTCGCGCAGGGTGCAGTCACTCTTGACGATTTTGAGCGCCCTTGTGGGGCAGAGCGAAACGCAACGCTGGCAGTTGACGCATTTGGTTTCGTCCGCAATCATCACGCCGTGTTCCGCATCAAAGGAATGCACCTCGTTGGCGCATTGACGCTCGCAAGCGCGGCACGCGATGCAGCGGTTCTCGTTGCGGATCACTTCAAATTCGGGATAGATGAATTCAACTCCCATATCAATACGCTCCTTTCTTGACCGTTACGATCACCGGCTCGCCGCCGGCGGGCGACCAGATGTTTCCGGCGTCCGGCTCCATGGCGCGGATCGCCGCTTCCTCGCTGGCGATAAAAACTTTGTCGTCCTTCTCGCCCACCACCATGGAACGCAGTTTCAAGCGGTCGTTCAGCGCCATCAGCCCGCCGTCAAATCCGAGGACGATGGAAAACGGCCCGGTAACGAGCAAGCTGGGAAACACGGTGCGCAGATATTGTAATTTTTCTTTCTCGTAAGCGTCCTTTTTGCCGTCAATGGTGCTCCAAAACGGCGCGGCGATCACGTTTGCCGCCTCGGTGAGCGTTAACCCCTGACGGCGGATCAGATAGTCCAAAATATAGGTGATGACCTCGGTATCGGTTTGCAGGTTGCATTTGTAGCCGAACATTTCCATAAACCGGCGGTTGGCGTCGTAGGAGGAAATTTCGCCATTGTGGACAACCGAATAATCAAGCAGTGTGAACGGATGCGCGCCGCCCCACCAGCCGGGCGTGTTGGTCGGGTAGCGACCGTGCGCAGTCCAGGAATATCCTTCATATTCATCCAAGCGGTAGAATACCCCTACATCTTCGGGAAAGCCGACGGCTTTGAACGTTCCCATGTTCTTGCCGCTCGAAAAGACGTACGCGCCCTTCATTTCGGTATTGATCTTCATGACCGTGCGTGCGACGAACTCTTTTTCATCGAGCTGCAAGTCGGCAAGCACCGAGCGCAAAGGAGAAACAAAATACCGCCAGATGATGGGCTCTTCGGTGATTGCGGGGATCTTCCGCGTGGGAATGATCTCGCCCTTGACCACCTCAAATCCCTCTTTGAGGAACGCCTCGCACGCTTTGCGGGTATCGCGGCTGTCAAAAAACAGGTGGAAAGCGTAGAGATCGCGGTATTCTGGATAGATCCCGTAGCCGGCAAACCCGCCGCCCAAACCGTTGGAACGGTCGTGCATGGGCTTCATGGCGTTTATGATCTTCTCTGCGGTCATTCGTTTCCCTTCTTTGGAGATCACCGCGGCGATCGCGCACCCGGACGGGATGCGAACTTCTCCTTCTTGCAGTTTCATCATTTTTTCTTCCTTTCTTCTGTTCTTCTTTGAAAAAGAAAAACGCGCTCATTTCGGGCGGGACTGCTCCCGCGCAAAATGAACGCCTTTGCTCATTGAACTGTATTATACGCCGCATAACTCTGTTTGTCAAGGGGGGCAAAAAAATTTTTCAACTTTTTTTGAAAAAGGGGTTGACAAACGAAAAAAAGCGGTGTATAATACGCCTCGTAAAAGGCAATGGCGTCTTTGAGCAGTGGGCTCAAAGGCGCGATTTTCGTTTTTACGGCAAATAGAATAAGGAAGGCAAAGGCGTCTTTCATGTTGCAAACATGAAGGGCGCCTTATCCTTTGAAAGAAAAAGGAGAAAAAAGATGAAAACCGTATCGGAGTATTTCGGAAGCATGGTATTTGACGACAGGGTGATGAAAGCAACCCTCTCGGCAAAGGTTTACACATCCCTGAAACAAACGATCGACGAAGGAAAAGAACTGGACCTGAACGTTGCCAACGCCGTGGCGGCTGCTATGAAGGATTGGGCGATTGAGAAAGGCGCAACGCATTTTACCCACTGGTTTCAACCCTTAACCGGCATTACCGCCGAGAAACACGACAGTTTTATTTCCCCCTCCCCGGACGGCGGCGTGATCATGGAGTTTTCGGGCAAGGAACTCATCAAGGGCGAGCCCGACGCTTCCTCCTTCCCCTCCGGCGGCTTGCGCGCCACCTTTGAAGCGCGCGGATACACGGCTTGGGACCCGACCTCTTATGCGTTTATCAAAGGAAAAACGCTTTGCATTCCCACAGCGTTCTGCTCCTACGGTGGTCATGCTTTGGATAAAAAAACTCCTCTGCTCCGCTCGATGGAAGCCCTGAACAAACAGGCCTTGCGTATTCTGCGCCTGTTCGGAAACGATACGGTCAAACGCGTGGTATCCTCGGTTGGCCCGGAGCAGGAATACTTCCTTATCACCAGGGAAATGTATGACGCCCGCCCCGATCTGCGCTTTACCGGCAGAACGCTGTTTGGCGCAAAGCCCCCGAAAGGGCAGGAGATGGACGACCATTACTTCGGCGTAATCAAACCGCGCGTTGCCGCCTATATGGCGGAACTGAACGAGGAGCTTTGGAAACTGGGCATTCTGGCAAAGACCGAGCACAACGAGGTCGCACCGGCACAACATGAACTGGCTCCCATTTACTCCACCACCAACGTTGCCACCGACCACAACCAACTGACCATGGAGATCATGCAGAAGATCGCCGCCAGGCACGGCCTTGTCTGCCTCTTGCATGAAAAGCCCTTTGCAGGCGTGAACGGATCGGGCAAGCATAACAACTGGTCCATCGCCACCGACGGCGGGCAAAACCTGCTCTCCCCCGGCGAAACGCCCTATGAAAACGCGCAATTTTTGCTCTTCCTGTGCGCCGTGATCCAGGCGGTTGACGATTATCAGGATTTGCTCCGCATCTCGGTCGCTACCGCCGGAAACGACCACCGTCTTGGCGCCAACGAGGCACCTCCCGCAGTGGTTTCCATGTTCCTGGGCGACGAACTGAACGGCGTTCTGGAAGCGATTGAAAAGGATACCCCCTATCAAGGCGCGAAAAAAACGCAGATGAAACTGGGCGTGGACGTTCTTCCCAAGTTCAACCGCGACACCACCGACCGCAACCGTACTTCTCCGTTTGCCTTTACCGGCAACAAATTTGAGTTTCGTATGCTCGGTTCGTCGAACAGCATTGCCTGCGCCAACATCATGCTCAACTCGGCGGTTGCCGAAAGTTTGAAGCAATACGCCGACAAATTGGAAAAACCGAAAGATTTTGAGGCGGCGATCCACGATCTGTTCAAGCAGACGATCAAAGCACATAAGCGCATCATTTTCAACGGCAAC
>JBGUNW010000065.1:0-5307 GCA_045117555.1 Eubacteriales bacterium | reverse complement strand
GCTTGAGAAGGTCAAGGACTACGACCAAACAAAGGCAGATGTTGAAAAATACAAAGCCGAGCTGAAAAAATCGCAGGAAGAAAGCGCGGCAAAAATCGCCGCTATGGAACGTTCGGCAAAAGTCGGGGATTTTTTGAGCGATAAGAAGTTTGTAAACAGCATTACTCACGACGCTGTAAAAAAACAGCTCGCAGATATGCTCACAGACGAAAAGAACGCAGGAAAAAGCCTTAAAGACCTTTTTGACGAAATCACAAAAGACAAAACGGACATCTTAAAGGACGACAACGCAGCAACCCCGCCAGTAGTTCCAGCTATGGGCGGAAATAAGGGCGGAAAATCCGACGATGACGCACAGGCACGCGCAGTTATGGGCTTGCCACCAAAAAAAGATTAAACAGGAGTAAATAACTATGGGTAATCAGATTGCTAAGTTTAAGAAATATGTAGCACTTCTTGACGAAGTTTACATGAACGAATCAAAGACCGCCGTACTTGAAAGCGACGCAACACTCGCACAGGCTGGCGCAAACGCAAACGAAATTATCATTCCTAAGCTCGATATGGACGGCTTGGGAGATTATGACCGCAACAGCGGCTACGTATCGGGCGATGTTACAATGACAAACGAAACCGTGCAGTTTAACTACGACCGCGGTAGAAAGTTCAGCATTGATAACATGGATAACGAAGAAACAGCAGGCCTTGCTTTTGGTAAGCTTGCCGCAGAGTTTATCCGCACAAAAGTTGCACCCGAACAGGACGCTTTCCGCTTTGCAAAATATGCAAACGAAGCAGGAACAAAGACAAAAGAAACCCTCGCCACTGGCGCAGAAGTTCTTACAGCTTTGCAGAGAGCAACCGCAGCTATGGACGACGACGAAGTACCAACAGAAAACCGTCACTTGTTCATTACATCGGCACTGCTTACAGCTGCGCAGAATGTAGACACAAACAAGAGCCGCGATATTTTGGGCGCTTTTGCAAGCATTACAAAAGTACCAACAGCCCGCTTTATGACACTTGTAGGATTGCTCGACGGCCGCACAACAGGCGAAACAAGGGGCGGCTTTGCAAAGGTTGCTACTAAGTACCAGCTTACAAGCGACGTTGCACTCGTAAGCGGCAAAACTTACTACACACGCAGCGGCTCGGGTACAAGCGGATCGCCTTATGTTTATACTGCCGTAGCTTCACCCGATGTTAGCGACATTGCTACATACTACGAAGTTAAGACAGACGGAAGCCACACACTTAACTTCATCATTGCTGAAAAATCAGCAGTTATGCAGTTTACAAAACACCGCGTTGACAAGGCTATCCCACCCGAGGACAACCCCGACGCTGACGCATGGATTTTCAACTTCCGCGAGTACGGACTTGCAGACGTTTACGAAAACAAAACCGCTGGTATTTACGCCAGCTACAACGGCGCAGATCTTGCGCAGGAGTAACGCAGCATGAAATTAGTAGGATATTCACAGCCGCAGCCAAAACCTACCGTTGCGCAGGAACAGGCAAAACAGAACAGCGGCAACAAACCGCAGGGCGGAAACAAGCCACAGGGTAACAAGCCAAACGGCAACAAACCGCAGGGCGGAAACAAGCCACAGGATGACGCTGCAAAAGCTGACGAAGCAAAGGCCGATGAAGCCAAAGGCGACGCCGCAAACGGTGACGCTGCTAGTGGCGACAAATAGCAGGGGGCGGCGGAATGTTTGAGAACGTAACATATAGCTTTTATACCGAAACTCTTGGCCGTTCCGTCGTTCCCAGTGAAGCGGATTTTAACCGATACGCCGACGACAATAAAATGTTTATGAAGCAGCTTATTGCCGACGGCATGGTAAAAGAACGGGAAGAAAACGGGATAGATACAGCCGTTTGCAGAATGATTGAAATTGACTACACCACCGAGCAGGAAGCCAGCGGCGCGGCTGCTGAAAACGGCGGCAGCGTGGCAAGCGAGAGCATAAACGGCTACTCGTACAGCTACGACAAGACCGCACAGCAGGAAGCCGTAAAGCTGAACGCCAAAAGCTCGGCAGCAAAGAAAATTAACATTATCAAACTGTACACGGACTATAGAGCGGGGGTTTGCTAATGGCGCGACCTATAGCAAAAAAGCTGCTGGTGCACACCTGCACGCTTAAAAAGCCCGCTGGCCTTGACCGCGACAGAAACCCGACTTTTTCAGAAACAGTATTAAAGCGCGTGAGAATCGGCGCGACTTTTCAGACTATACGGGGAACCGTGGGCGAAACCAAAGCCGACACCATGACACTTGTAATTGACGCGGTAAACACCACGTACGAAACGACAAGCGGAACGGAAACGGCGCAGGTATTGCCAGCGGAAAACGACGTTATTGTATGGGACAGCAAGAGCTTTACCGTGCGAAGCGTTACGCCTTGCTTTGCGCAGAGCGACACCCCGCACCACTGGGAGGTAACGCTTGAATAGTAACGGCGGAATTACATTTAAGGCGACCGCGAACTTTGACAGCGCAGCTGCAAAACGAAAGTTTAGCGGAGCTATTCATAAAGCGCAGATAAAACTTGACGCACAGGTTTTGACGGACAGTAACTACTATTGCCCGCTCAAAACGGGAACATTGCAAAAGTCGGGAATTATAAATACCGTGTTAGGCAGCGGCCTTGTCGTATGGAAAACACCTTACGCCCGCGCCCAGTATTACGGCGTAAACTTTGACAGAAGCAAAGACCCGAACCCGAACGCCTGCGCGAAATGGTTTGAAGCTGCAAAAGCTCGGAAAGTGAAGCAATGGGAGAAACTTGTAAATGATACAGTCAAAAATAGCTAGCGCGATCAGCGCATACGTTGAAGAAACGCTGCAACTGCCTTTTACAATCTATTGCGACCTTATCCCCGACGAAGCAGCCGACGGCGCTTGTGTTAGGCATGACCCGACCCCAGCAGCAGAAGAACGCTACAACGACGGCACCCGCCTTGTAGCTTGGAACTTCACTTTTTACACTCGCTGCAAAAACGCTGCGAACGCGAGGGAATACGGCAAACAGATAGTTGATACACTGGACGGCGCAACAGTATTGAGCGCTGAAAACATAAAGATAGAGTGCGAAGCAGTAACACTGCCGCAGTATATCGACACTGACGCAAAAGGTTTTACGACCTACGCCGAAAGTGTTAAATGCACATTTTTAGAGGAGTAATAAGACTATGGGCGATTTAGTTAAAAAGACCAAAATTGTACCGTTCTTGAATACAAGTGCGACATCTACGCCAGTATGGACACAGATTAAAAAGTCAACATCGTTCGACTTGAACACAAACCCGCAGGTAAAAACTTTTGATTTTATCTCAAGCGAACAGCCCGAAGAAGAAATCGACAGCTACCAGCCAAATCTTGCGCAGGCTTTGACAATGTTCAAAGGCGAACCCGACTACCAGCATATTTTCGATATGCTTTACGAACTTCCTACAGGCGCAAACGCTCACCGTGACGTGCTTATCGTTTTCTATCAAGAAACCGCAAGCTACACACCCGAGGGCGAAACAGAAAGCGAAACAGTTTATAAGGCTTGGAAAGTTGACAGCTTGGTAAAAGTAAACCAGCTTGAAACCACAAACGAGCAGATAAACTTTGAGCTTGGCTTCAACAGTATCAAGCGCGGTGCTGCTGAAATCGTAAGCAATGCGCCAGTGTTCACAGAGGGAACATTCTCTAACGGAACATTTACACCTGCTGCGTAATGGACTTATCAGAAGCAAAGCTGCCCGAAACCGTAAAGGTGGACGGCAGCACATTTTACGTAAAAACATCGTTTAAGTTTTGGTTAAAGTTCTTAAAGAAACTTGATGATAAAAACGCGCCGCCCGTTGATTTTGACTTCATGTATAACGGGGCACGCCCTCGAAGTCGGCTTAACGGAATCATGGCGCTTGTGCAATTCTGCAACCCGCCGCAGCTTTTGCCACGTTCCGATGTGTTCGGTGGCGGCAGCAGCGAAAAGGTAACAGACTACCTTGTAGACGCTGACTACATCTACGCGGCGTTTATGGAGCTTTACGGTATTGACCTTATCGAAAGCGATATGCACTGGTACAAGTTTTTAGCGCTTTTTAAGGGCTTGCACGGTACGAAACTTAACGAAATTATCGGGTATAGACTTTATGAGAATACCAGCGGCAAGCGCGACGCATACACAAGGCAAATGGAAAAACTGCGCAGAGCTTGGGAACTTCCACAGATAGAAACGGACGAAAACGACGAAGCACTGGCAGCGTTTGAAGCACGCTTGAATAAATAGCACGCCCTGCACGATTGCGGGGCTTTTTTTATGGGAAAATGACTATATAGGTATGGCAAACGACGGCGAAATTAGATTTAATACCAAAGTTGACGAAAGCGGCCTTGATAAAGGCTTAAAGAGCGTCAAAGGCAAAGTTGACAATTTAGGCAAAGACACAAAGGGCTTGAACGCGCTTAAAACGGCGTTTAACGAAACGGGCGGAGCTGCTGCGGGCTTTACAAGCAAGCTGGGCGGCGTTGCGTCAAGCGGTGGCGTTGCTGCGGCTGCTATCACTGCGGCGGTAATGGCTGCAAAGAAATATATTGAAACACTCAAAGAAGCAAACGAAGCCTACAAGGTGCAGGAAAAGGCAGAAAAGGCACTTTCAAAGGCTGCGGAAAACAACCCGTATTTAAACGGCGAGGGCGTAGAGCGCCTTAAAGACTTTGCGGGCGAGATCCAAAAAGTAAGCAACTACGGCGACGAAGCAACAATCGACATTATGGCGCAGCTTGCGGCCACAGGCAGAAGCGAAGCTGAAATAATGAAAATTATGGCGGCAGCTGCGGACTATGCAGCCGCAAAACATATTGACCTTAAAACGGCAGCAGAAACATTAAACAGCACATACAGCGGTATGGCTGGAACTATGGGGCGACAGATTGCCGAAATTAAAGACCTTACCGACGAACAGCTCAAGAACGGCGACGCTATCGACCTTATAGCGAAGAAATACAAGGGCTTTGCAGCTGACGCGGTAGACAGCGGAACACAGGCAAAAAATGCTTTTGGCGACTTCATGGAATCAGTCGGCAAAATGGCAAACCCTATGTTTGAGGGCTTGAACCAGCGTGCAAAATCGTTTTGGGAATCCATGACCGAACAAATGAACAAGTTTAACGACGCGCTGGAAAAGGCAAGCAAAACATGGGTAATCGGGGGTGATTATCGGTGGAGCAAAGACGCAGTTGAGAACATCAAAAAATCAAGGGAGAATATAACTAAAAAGCAAGGTGCAAGCGTAGCAAAGGAT
>JBGUNW010000064.1:0-1777 GCA_045117555.1 Eubacteriales bacterium | reverse complement strand
CGGATCGGCTCCTTGATCATCAAATGCACGTCGAAAAAGAGCTTGCTTTTTTTGCGAAGCGAAGAAATAACGGGAGCGCCGAAGCTGATGTTTGGAACGAACATTCCGTCCATTACGTCCAGGTGCAGGTAGTTCGCGCCCGCTTCGGTAACGCGGTTTACACTTTCTTCCAGGTTTGCAAAATCGGCGGCAAGCAGGGAAGGCGCAATGTAGATCATAGTGTTCTTCCTCCTAAAATAAAAATGGGGAACAGGATTGCCGGAATTGTCATATTCTGTCGTGAAAGAGCGTATGCAATTCCGGTGCGGACGGGGAAAAAGACGGGACGTTCGGGAAAAATTGACCGGGGCGAGCATACTTTTCATAGCGGAGGGGTCCTTACGGATCGCTCCGCGTTTTTATGATTTACAGATCAGACATACCGCGTGCGCGGCAATGCCAAGCCCTTCGCCGGAAAAGCCGAGGCCTTCCTCGGTGGTGGCCTTTACGCTGACCCGATCTGTCGGGATGTTCAGCGCGGCGGCAAGATTTGCGCGCATTTGTAAAATGTGGGGGGCAAGTTTGGGCGCCTGTGCCAGAACGGTGGCGTCAATGTTGCCGATCCCCCAGCCGTTTTCACGCAGCAGTCCGGCAACTTTTTGCGCCAGCGCCAAACTGTCGGCGTTTTCAAATGCGGGGTCGGTATCGGGAAAGAGATGTCCGATATCACCCAGCGCGGCGGCGCCGAGAAGAGCGTCCATGATCGCATGGGTCAGAACGTCGGCGTCGCTGTGTCCGAGAAGCCCTTTGGAGAAGGGAATTTCCACTCCGCCCAGAATCAGGCGACGGTTGGAAACCAACCGGTGAACGTCGTATCCGTGACCGATCCGAAAATCATTCATCTTCTTCCTCCTCGTTGCGTGCGGCAAGAATCGCCTCGGCAAGGCGAATATCGGCGGGCATGGTAATTTTAATGTTTTCTCTGCCGCAATCCACCAATCGCACGCCGTAGCCCAAATGCTCGATCAGCCCGTTATCGTCGGTGGGCGAGAAGTTGTCGGCCTGTGCGCGCGCGGTGGCGGCGGCATAAAGGGGAAGGGCAAAGACCTGCGGCGTTTGCACCGCCCAAAGGTTTTCGCGCTCTACCGTTTCTTTCACGTTGCCGAGAACGCCCGTGCGCTTTACCGTATCGGTAATGGGATATCCGGCCGATGCGGCCTTGTTTTTGTAGGCGCAAAGGCAAACGCGGGCAATTTGCAAGGGGGTCGTCAAACAGCGCGCGCCGTCGGCAACGGCCAAAAAGCGGGTGTTTGCGCTGACCGCGTTCAACCCTTTGCGCGCCGATTCCGCGCGGTCGGCGCCGCCCGGAACGATCGCTTTGCATTTTGAAATTTCATATTGGTCAACCAAATCCCGCACCGCCTGCTTGTCCTGCGGGCGGGCAACTACCACGATCTCGCGGATCAGCGGGCATTCCTCATAGGCAAGCAGAGTCCGCGCAAGTACCGGAATACCCGAAACCTTCAAAAACTGCTTGGAAACGGCTCCCCCCATGCGCAAGGAAGAACCGGCGGCAAGGATCAGCGCGGTGGTATAGTTTTTCACCGTCAGATTTTGATATAAATCGTAGGCCTTTGTTGCGCCGCGCATCGCTTTCTTCATAAGCGCCGCCCCCTTTTCCGAAATTTTTAAGGAATCAAAACTCGGTTTTTTCCAGCTGCATGAACAAATCCACGCGGCGCTGGTGCTTTCCGCCCTCAAATTCGGTGGAAAGGAAAGCGTCAACCAGATCGCAGGC
>JBGUNW010000063.1:0-2024 GCA_045117555.1 Eubacteriales bacterium | reverse complement strand
CGACTGCCGCCAACCGCCGGGCCTGCGACCATTGTGCCAATCCTTGCGGAAACTGCCACGACGGCAACTCCCCCGCTACAAGCCCTGAAGCCAAAACTGCCGCAAGAAAACTGTAATAAATTGTATTCTTCAATTTACGCATTCTAATACAATCTAATTCCTATTCACCGTTTCGGCGGCATTTCCAGCGAAAAACCTTTCGGGCGGCGGCCGTTCTAATGTTCATGAAGTACATATTGGTTCCACCGCCTCCCCACAAAGCGGAAGGATTCGTATGTTCATTAATTCGCAGTTGCTTCGGGTGATTGGCGACGCAGGCACAATCGGCGGAAAAGAAGAAAGCAGCAGCAAGCGACCTTCGGCAAGTGCACGACTATCTTCCACGCTGGGGTCGTATCCATTTGTCAAGCCGTGTGGCAGTGCTTTTATCCATCGAGCAGTCGGTTCATTGCGAAGGCGGCTTTCCAATTCGTGCTCGGCAGGGGAAATGAAACCACTAATTGGAATCATGCCATTTTGGGCACGAGTCATTGCTTCGTCAAGCGCAGCTTCCTGTTCTTTTATTGTCAATCGACGAGTCAAACGCACTGGGAATCGAAAAGGCGATGCAATCAAGGTCAGATCCCCCATGGCACTCCAGGAAATATCCGCATCAAGAGCAGGATGCCGTACATGCTGGATGACACAAAAACGGTCTGGATGGTTTGCCTTCCAAAGAGCCCGGGCGGGATTGTTGCGGATATAGTGCCGAATTGCCCTGCGTTGTTCCGAGTACCAGGCCAAACTAATCCAAAAACTCCTTTCCCACAAACGGTCGGGGGAAATCCCCCGCACCCTTTCAATGATCGCCTGGGCGGCACAGATTCGCCACCGATAGATAAAATCCAGAGGATCAAACTGCGGATCTAAATCAAAATTAACGATTAAGAGAAAATGAACATGATCTGGCATGATTACATAATCACTTAAAGTCAGGGCGTGATTTTTACGATGAAAATCCAGCATGGTTTCTTTTACCGCTTCACCGCAAGCGGAAAGCAGCGGCCATTTTACACCTTCCTTCAATTGCGAAAGTATTTTCGGCCGCCCCCGCAAACATGCCGTGTAAAAGAAAAACTGCTTTCCATGACGACGAAATCCAAGTTTCATAACTACTCCTATTTTGGGGTGCGGGGAAAAGCCCCGACCGTTTGAAGGGGTGCGGGGACGCCAAGTCCCCGACCGTTTGCAGGGGTGCGGGAACGCCAAGTCCCCGACCGTTTGCAGGGGTGCGGGAACGCCAAGCCTCCGACCGTTTGCAGGGGTGCGGGGGCGCCAAGTCCCCGACCGTTTGCTGCAGGGGTGCGGGGAACTCCCCGACCGTTTGTCAATTAATATAATTATAAATTATTTCATTTCAACATAATTCATATATTATACCAAGAACGCCCATAAATTCTCATTCACCGCATCCGCCCATTTTTCACAAATCTGCCGCCAAACCAGCCCTAGTCTTACATTTCCCCGATACATTATGCAAAGGCCCATTCTCCTTACTATCCCGGAAAACGCCAATGCCCTTACTAGAAACCTTCAACCCCGGCACCGCCATCTCCCCTGTCCTTGCGGCGCATCTCAAACATCGGATATATGCCATTATCCACTTTAGCATCAACACCTTCACCGACAGGGAATGGGGCTATGGCGACGAGGCCCCCGAACTTTTCAATCCCACCGATTTCGACGCCGACCAGATTGCCCAGGCATGCGTGGACGGAGGGCTGACCGGCCTCATTCTAGTCTGCAAGCACCACGATGGCTTCTGCCTCTGGCCCACCAGGACCACTCCCCATAACATCTCCGCCTCGCCGTTCCGCAACGGCAAGGGCGACCTTGTCCGCGAAGTTTCGGACGCCTGCCGACGCCATGGCCTCGGCTTTGGCATCTATTGTTCTCCCTGGGATCGCAATCACCCTGCCTACGGGACGCCGGAATACCTGGAAATCTACCGTGAACAACTCCGCGAACTATACACCAACTACGGC
>JBGUNW010000062.1:0-1994 GCA_045117555.1 Eubacteriales bacterium | reverse complement strand
ACGGTCGTTCAATGCGACATGGTATCATTTTTTTCCAAATCCTATTCCAAAACCTCCGGAAAATCCGCCGTTGGAAAACCAATTTTTACAAATCTTTTTAAGAAAAAGAAGACGGATGATTGACAAAATCTTTTTTTTATGTATAATATAAACAGATATAGTTTATATCTTATTTCTCAAACGCGAGAAGAAAGGAGCTTAATTATGCAAATCACCAAACAGTCCATTATCGGGGATGTTCTTGACTACGCGCCTGAAACCGCACAGTTTTTCTTTGCGATCGGCATGCACTGCCTTGGCTGTCCTTCGGCACGCGGCGAATCCATTGAGGACGCCTGCGCTGTTCACGGGACCGACGCCGATGCGCTGGTGGAAGAGATCAACAACTTCCTCTCGTCGCAAAACACCAAATAATTTTGTAGGCGAACAGGGCGGCGCACGCCGCCCTTGATCGATTTTTACGGAAACTTTGTTTCCGCTTTTGATAGAATGGGAGGGAAGGTATGCTTGCTCCGAAAATTCCCGACGCGCGCCTGTTGAGCGCCGTCCCGTATCTCCGGCCGCACGCCGCTGTCGCCGATATCGGGACCGATCACGCATACCTGCCCATATACCTTGTGCAAGAAGGGCTTGCCGATCGCGCGCTCGCCTGCGATATCCGGAAAGGTCCGCTTTCTTCGGCAACCGGGAACATTCGCCGGGCCGGGCTGGAAGATCGGATCAAAACGCTTTTGACCGACGGATTGCACGGCGTGGAACCGTTTGCCCCCGACCATATTCTGGTTTTCGGAATGGGCGGGGAATTGATTGTAAAAATCCTCTCCGAGGCGGAATGGATCAAAGTGCCGTCGGTACGTCTTGTTTTGCAGCCCATGTCGCGCGCCGAGGTTTTGCGGGCATATCTTACGAAAACGGGGTTTGCCGTTTTGGGAGAATCGCTTTCTCGTGCCGATGGGCGCGTTTACCAAACGATTTGCGCCGAATGGACGGGAATACCTGCCGCCATGGAGCCGATCGACTGTTTGGTTGGTCGAAAAGAACAGCAAGCCGACCCTCTTCTTTACAAAGAATTGATGGAACAAAAAATACGAACGCTGAAAAAAATCATTCGCGGAAAGGAAGCCGCCGCAAACGAGGATGCTGCCGCCGACCGTGAATTACTTACCGCGCTTTCGGCGCGGTTGCGCGAACTTGGAGGTGCAAAATGACCGTTTCGGAGCTTTACGCCTTTTTGAATGAAAAAATCCCGCCTTCGCTCTCCTGCGAGTGGGACAACGACGGTTTGATGTGCTGCCCAGACCCCGACCGCGAGGTGCGCCGCGTACTGATTTGTCTGGACGCGACCGCGCAAATGGTGGAAAAAGCGATCAACGAAAAATTTGACGTGATTCTCACGCATCACCCGCTGGTCTTTCACAAGCTTCCCGCGTTGGAGCCGTCAATCCCGGTGGCGCAAAAATTGATCGACCTTTGCCGCGCGGGAATTGCCGTTATGAGCTTTCACACCCGGCTTGACGCGCTTTCCGGCGGCGTAAACGATACGCTTGCCGCGCTGTTGGGATTGGGAGAGGTCGCTCCGTTCGGCGAGGACGGTATCGGCCGGGTCGGCGTGCTGAAAAACGATTTGACGTTGAAAGAATTTGCCGCGCTTGTGAAAGAAAAGCTCGGTTGTCCCGCGGTCATTTGTGCGAGCGGGGGAAAGCCGGTGCGCCGCGTTGCCGTTCTGGGCGGCAGCGGGTCGGACGACGTTTCGTTTGCCGCGGCCGCCGGAGCCGACACCTATCTTTCGGGCGAGATCGCGTTCCACCATCTTTCGGACGCGCCCGAAAACGGCATGAATCTGGTGGTTGCGGGGCATTATTACACCGAGGCCCCGATTTGCCGCGTGCTTTCGGAGTTTGTCAAGGCGGCCGACGACACCGTTCAAACCGAAATTGCCGTCAGCAATACCACCGTTACTTATTGACCCGAGAAAGGAGCTTCCGATATGACCT
>JBGUNW010000061.1:0-1839 GCA_045117555.1 Eubacteriales bacterium | reverse complement strand
GTTCGTTCAGGTCGATCAGAATATTGGGGACGCCGCCGTCCACGTGCGCAAGCACGGTTGCGATTGTTGCCGTCCGCTTTACATCGTCCAAATCCTTGCCGGAAAGGAAGTTCAATCCGTCAATGTTTGCGGGATCGTTCGGAATGGCAAACGATTTTTTCGTATCCCCAATATTCAGCACCGTTTCAAACAGAACGCGGTTGCCGTCCTGGATATACTGGCCGAGCGAATGCAGATCGGTGGAGAAAATGACCGAGGCCGGGAAAATGCCCTTCCCATCCTTTCCCTCGCTTTCGCCGTAAAGCTGTTTCCACCATTCGTTAAAGAGAAGCGCAAACGGCTCGTATCCGGCAAGAACCTCAACCGTTTTGCCTTTGCGGTACAAAATGTTACGAATAGCCGCATAGCGATAGCAATCGTTTTGCTCCAAAGATGGAGCTGTATACGCATCCATTGCGGCTGCGGCGCCTTCCATCAGCTTTTGAATGTTGATTCCGGCAACGGCAATGGGAAGAAGACCGACGGCGGTTAAAACCGAGAAACGCCCGCCAACGTCATCCGGGACGACGAAGGTTTCGTAACCGGCCTCGGTAGAAAATTGTTTGAGCGTTCCGCGCGCGCGGTCGGTGGTAACGAAAATACGCTCTCTTGCGCCCTCTTTGCCGTATTTATCCTCCAATAGTTTCCGGAATACGCGGAATGCAACGGCCGGCTCGGTGGTGGTGCCGGATTTGGAAATGACGTTCACGCAAATATCTTTTCCTTCACACAGCGCCAAAAGATCGTTCAGCACGTCGGCGCTGATGCTGTTTCCCGCAAAATAAATATTGGGAGTGTCCTTCTTTAAAAGGTTATAATTCGGCGAGCGCAGAAATTCAATGACCGCGCGGGCACCGAGGTAGGAACCGCCGATTCCGATGACCACCAACACCTGGCAAGTCTTTTTGATTTTTTCGGCGCAGGCAACAATGCGCGCAAATTCCTCTTTATCGTAATTTTTCGGCAGATCGACCCAGCCGAGAAACTTGTTGCCCGCTCCGCTTTTTTGACGGAGCATTTGATCCGCCTGACGGATCTGCGGAGCGATCTCCTCATATTCGTGCGGTTTGATAAATGATTCCAAATAATGGGTGTTTACCTTGATTGACATTGTTTTTTTCGTCCTTTTCTTCTTGAAAAATAGATGAGTTTATTATACACCCATCTGTTTGAATTTGCAACCGTTTTTTGAATTTTTTTCACAATATGGAACATTTTTCAGCGGCTTTGGATCAAATCATCAAAAACTCCGCAACCATGCGTTTCAAAATCTCCCAAAAGCCGATTTTCGCAACCGACTCTACCGCGGTGATCGGCACTTTTCCGATCTCCTCGCTGCCGACGCGAAAGACGACCGAACCAAGCTCATCCCCCTCTGCCAGCGGCGCGGCAACCGATTTTGCAATCGTTTCTTCCCGGGTCACTTTTCCAACGTCGGCTTTTGGTAAAACACAGGAAAATTGCGGATAGGCGGCCTGACATTCGCCGAGCGTACCGCCAATCACCTTGACCGGCGCACACTCCCCGGCCGGAGCCGTATAAAGCGCGTAATTCGCAAATCCCCAATCCAGAAGCGACGCGGCCGCGGCGTTGCGGATATCGCGCGATTCGGCTCCCATGATCACGCAGATCAGCGATAGATTTTCCCGTTCGGCAGTCACGCTGACGCAGAATCCCGCTTTGGAAGTAGAACCCGTTTTCAACCCGGTACAGCCGGGGTAAAAGCGCACCAGCCGGTTGGTATTCGTCAGGCCGAAGGCACCGTCGCGAATGGTATCCATCCAAATAGAGCTGTATTTC
>JBGUNW010000060.1:0-28802 GCA_045117555.1 Eubacteriales bacterium | reverse complement strand
GCGCGAACGGAAGCGCCTGGATGATTGCCAAAAGCGTTTTTGAAGCGCTTGGCGCCAAAGTTTCACTCATCAATGCCGCTCCCGATGGGTTCAACATCAACCGGGGCGCCGGCTCCACGCATATCGGCGCGCTCTGCCGCCACGTACAGGAGAACAACCTGGACCTTGGCTTTGCCTTTGACGGCGACGCCGACCGCTGCATTGCCGTTGACGAAAAGGGCAACGTTGTAAACGGCGACCACATTTTGTATATTCTTGCAACCCGCATGAAGGAGAGCGGCAAACTGGCAAACAACACCGTGGTTACCACCATCATGTCCAATATGGGGCTTTACCGCGCGCTGACGGCCGCCGGGATCGACTACGTGCAAACTACGGTTGGCGACCGCTACGTTTGGGAGAACATGGTTGAAACCGGCAACTGCCTGGGCGGCGAGCAATCCGGCCATATCATTATGAGCAAGTACGCCACCACAGGCGACGGTATTCTGACGGCCATTAAGGTAATGGAAGCGGTCATCGCCTCGAAACTCCCGCTTTCCAAGCTTGCCGAGCCAGTAAAAATGCTACCCCAGGTGCTGAAAAATGTCCGCGTGGAAAACAAAGCCGCCGTTCGGAACAACGCCGCCGTACAGGCCGCCGTAAAAGAGGCTTCCGAAAAGCTGAACGGCACCGGGCGCGTGCTGTTGCGCGAGAGCGGGACAGAACCGCTGATTCGCGTAATGGCCGAGGCGGATACCGAAGCGATTTGTGAAAAAATCGTTGACGGAATCATTACGGTAATTCGCAAAGAAGGCCTTGAAAAGGACTGAAAGGAGCAAAGAAATGTCGGCTTTTGAAGAACAGTTACGCGTGCGCGCGCTCTACCACTACCCGGAGCACTCGATCGCCTACGATTATCTTGATTCCTTTACCTATCCTTGGGAGGCGCTGGACGGGCTTGCGGAGTTCATTCGCAAAACGGGAGCGGCGCTCCCGCCAGAAGAATACGATTCCCCCGCCCCCGATATTTGGATTGCCAAAAGCGCAACGGTTGCGCCAAGCGCTTCGATCACCGGCCCGCTGATCGTCGGCCCGAACGCGCAGATCCGCCAGTGCGCCTTTATTCGCGGTTCCGCCATTGTGGGCGAGGGCGTTGTGGTGGGCAACTCGACCGAGCTGAAAAACTGCATTCTGTTTGACGGCGTTCAGGTCCCGCATTTCAACTATATCGGCGATGCGATCCTCGGCTACAAGGCGCACATGGGCGCGGGAGCGGTAACCTCCAACATCAAAAGCGACCGCACCAATGTTGCCATTCGCTACGGCGAGGACACTTTGGCCACCGGGCGGCGGAAATGCGGCGCCATGCTGGGCGATTTTGTGGAGGTGGGGTGCAACAGCGTCCTCAACCCCGGAACGGTGATCGGCGCGCACAGCACCGTTTACCCGCTTTCCTCGGTGCGCGGATTTGTTCCCGAAGGACATATTTACAAATCGACGACCCAGGTGATCGTCAAGCGAGAAATTTGAATTTGAGCAGAAAGGTAAAAAAATCATGTGCGGAATTATCGGCTATACGGGAACGGCAAACGCCATTCCCAAAATGATGAAAGGACTTTCGGTTTTGGAGTATCGCGGGTATGACTCGGTCGGCATTGCGGCGCAGGAAACTTCCGAAACCAAAATTATCAAATGCAAGGGGCGCATTGGCGCCTTGGAAGAAAAACTGCGCGATTTTCCCATTGAAGTCTGCCACTGCGCCATCGGCCATACCCGCTGGGCAACCCACGGCGGCCCTTCCGATAAAAACGCTCACCCCCACCGCGTAGGAGCGGTCACACTCGTTCACAACGGCATTATCGAAAACTACAAAGACCTTCGCGCCTCCCTCTCGGAAACGGGGGTAAACTTTCAATCCGAAACCGACACCGAAGTCGCCGCGGCACTAATCAATCATTCTTTTGCACAGTCGGGCGATCCCGTTCTTGCCATTCGGGAAGCGTGCAAAAAAATGAAGGGCGCGTTCGCCTTCGGGATCCTGTTTGAGGGGTACCCCGGCGAGGTTTTTGCCATTCGACGCGGCAGTCCGCTCATTCTTGCCCGCGGAAAAGACGGCTATTACATTGCCTCGGATATGACGGCGCTTCTGCCCTTTACCAAAGAATACTATGCGCTCAAAGAAGATCAGATCGTTCGCCTTTCCCCCGGCGGCGGGCGCATCGTTCTGCCGGACGGCTCCAAGGTCACCCCGGAATGGAAAATTACCACCATGACGCCCGAATCCGCGCAAAAGGGCGGCTACTCGCACTTTATGCTCAAAGAAATTCACGAGCAGCCGAGCGCGGCCGTCAAGTCGGTTTCCCCGCGCGTAAACGCAAACGGTCTGCCCGACTTTTCTTCCGACGGAATTGATCCCTCCTTCTGGAAATCGGTCAAATCCATTCAAATCGTTGCCTGCGGCTCGGCTATGCACGCGGGACTTGTCGGTCTTCGATTGTTGGAGGATCTTGCAAAAACACCAACCAACGTTTCCATTGCCTCGGAATTCCGGTATCACCCGCCCATCCTGCCCGAGGGTAGTTTGGTGATCGTGATTTCCCAAAGCGGTGAAACGGCCGATACGCTTGCCGCCTTGCGTTACGCCAAAGAAAACGGCATTCCCACGCTTGCCGTTGTCAATGCCGTGGAAACCACGATCGCACGCGAAGCCGACCGCCGGATTTACACCTTTGCAGGCCCCGAAATTGCCGTTGCCACCACAAAGGGATACTGCACGCAGGCAACCGTGCTTTGGTTGATTGCCGCCGCGATCGCCCACACAACCGGCCGTATCGACGACGCGCAAGCCCGCAAGATCACGCAATCTCTCCTTTGCGACGTTCCCGCCGCAATTGAACAAATGCTGACGTTGGAAAGCCACTACCACAAAATCGCGCGCAACCTCATCAACCACGAGCACGTCTTTTATATCGGGCGCGGGATGGATTACGCGCTTTCCATGGAGGCCTCGCTCAAACTCAAAGAAATCTCCTATATTCACTGCGAAGCATACGCCGCAGGCGAATTGAAACACGGCACCATTTCGCTGATCGAGCCGGGAACGCCGGTACTTGCCATTTGCACCGAAAAGGCGCTGTTTGAGAAAACCGAGAGCAATATTCGCGAGGTTCGCAGCCGCGGCGCGCAGGTCACGCTGATCGCGCGGGACGATCTTCCGATCCCGCCCGACTCGGCCGATGAGGTCATTCCGCTCCCTACGACCTCGGACGCGGCAACCGTTTTCGCGGCGCTGACGGCCATTCAGTATATTGCCTACGAAACAGCCCTCCTGTTGGGTTGTGACATTGACCGCCCGCGCAATCTTGCAAAAAGCGTTACCGTGGAATAATTTTCGCCGGTAAAGCTCTTGCAATCGTTTCGGTTTTATGATAAAATGGGTTGAGGATTCCGCTCAACCCATTTTTGTATTGGAGGGACTTTCATGCAAAAGGAAGAAATGCAGAAAATTCTGGAACATCTGCGCGCGGCAAAAACCGTTATCATTTCACGCCACGTCCGCCCGGACGGCGACGCCGTTGGTTCCTCGCTCGGTCTTGCCGAAATTCTGCGCGCCTCTTATCCCGAAAAGAAGATTTTTATAGATAACGAAGATTTATTTGAAAATCTTGCCTATCTCGGCAGCGAGGGCGATCGACCGACCGACGCCGACTACGCGGGCGCAACCGTGGTTACCGTGGACTGCGCCACCCGCGACCGCATTTCCAACAAGCGGATTTTCATGGGTCGGGAATTGATCAAAATTGACCACCACGTGAACGTGGAGCCGTACGGCGACCTTTCCTGGGTGGAAGCGGGCCGATCCTCTACCTGCGAGCTGATTGCCGAATTTGCGCTTGCGTTTCCCGATGAGCTGGTGGTCAATCAAAAAGCCGCCACCCTGCTCTATGCCGGTATCGTGAGCGACACCGGCCGTTTCCGCTACCGCGAAACGGCTCCCTCTACTCTGCGCTACGCCGCGGCAATGATGGAAAAAGGCGTTGACACGCAGTTCCTTTACGCGAATATGTATCTGGAAGAGCCGCGCATTCTGCAATTCCACGCCGAGATCGTCCGAAAGATCCAATACACCGAAAGCGGCGTTGCATGGCTCCATATCAGCCGCGCCTATCGCCGCCGCAAAAAGCTGACCATGCAGGAGGCCAGCGATGTTAATAATTTGATGGAGGCCACCCGCGGCTCATTGATCTGGCTGGTATTCGTAGAATGCGACGACGGAAGTATTCGCATTCGTTTGCGCTCCCGGTTTACGGAAGTGCGTGAGCTTGCCGAACGCTACGGCGGCGGCGGTCACGCCTGCGCTTGCGGCGCGACCGTATACAGCGCCGAAGAGGAGGCAAAGCTGATTGCCGAGGCGGAAGCAATTTCAAAGCAATTCAAGCAAACCCACCCCGATTTGTTCTGAAAAGCAAAAAGGACCCCGTTCCAAACGGAACGGGGTCCTTTTTCGGTGTAAAAATCAGAAGGAGATTTTTACCAAAACCATCAGCACGGCGGAAGCTACCACCAACAAAACGGAGCCGACGATCGTTGCCTTTGCAAGAATCGCGTTCTTGCCGGCGCCCTTGTTTTTGCCGAAATAGGATTCCGAACTGCCCACAATGGTGCCGGAAAGGCCTTCTTCTTTTCCGGATTGCATTGCAATCAAAACCGAAAGAACCACTGCAAGGGCAATGATCAGACCGCCGAGAAGATAGATCCACACAGAAGGGATCGCAGTTAATACACTCATCATTTTTTCGTTCCTCCAAACCAAACGGTATTCCTTTTTTCAAAAAAGGAATCCAATACTTTTATATTTTACCATACGAAACCGGAAATTGCAAGAGATTTTTTCGGTTTTTTTCATTTTTTTCAAAAAAGGGGATCAAAGGAACCGTTTAATCGGTTTTCAGCTCCACAACGGTAACGCCGCCGTCCCCTTCGCCGTATTGACCGATGCGGAAGGACGCGACCCGGCGATCCTTTTTCAACCGTTGCCAAAGCGCGTTTTTCAAAGCTCCCGTTCCCTTGCCGTGAATCAGACGGACTTTGGTAAAGCCGCTGACGATCGCGTCGTCCAAATACTTATCCACGGTCTGCCAGCCCTCGTCGCCCAGCATACCGCGAAGGTCGATCTCGTCGCGGAAATCGCGGTTGACCTGCACGCGGTAATCGGCGGCGGGCTTGACCTTTCCTTCCTGAATAACCGTGCCCTTCTCCTCGATCAGACGCAGATTTTCCAGCTTGGTTCTGGTTTTCAGAATTCCCGCCTGTACGGTAACCGTTCCGGTATGATCGGGTAAATCGACGACCACGCCCTCTTTGCCGATATTGACCAACTTTACGCGGTCGCCTTTCCGCAACGGGCGGGGCAGAACATACGTTTCATCCACGCGTTCCTCTACGGGATCCACCACGTTTTCGTTTTTGCGAAGTTCCCCGCGTACGGCGCGGCGGGTGTCGTCAAGCTCTTCGTGCAGTCTTCCGGCCGCCTCGGCTTTTTTCGCTTTTTCCAGCTGCGAAAAGATAAAATCGCTGGAAGCACGCGCGGTTTGAAGCGTTTGCTGTGCCTGCCGCCGCATTTGCGCAATCTCGCGCTCGGCGTCGCGCCGCATTTGCGCAACGGCGCGTTCGCTATCCTTCTTTTTCCGCTCGTACTCGGTGCGCAGGCGCTCGGCCTCGGCACGGTTGCGATCGGCCTCCAATCTCGCCTCTTCCAGCTTTCCGAGTACCTCTTCAAACTGTTTGTGATCGGTGTTCAATCCCGCTTGGGCGCGGTCAATGATCGTTTGCGGCAACCCCAGCTTTGCCGAAATGGCAAACGCGTTGGATTTTCCCGGCGTTCCGATGATGAGCCGGTAGGTGGGTTTGAGCGTTTTCACGTCAAATTCGCAGGAGGCGTTCAAAACGCCCGGCGTGTTGAGGGCGTAGGTTTTCAGCTCGGTATAGTGCGTGGTGGCGGCCGAAACCGCTCCGCTTTCGCGCACCGATTCGATAATGGCAACCGCAAGCGCGGCGCCTTCCACCGGGTCGGTCCCCGCGCCCAGCTCGTCAAACAGACAAAGCGACCGTGCGCCCACTTGCCCGATGATGGAAACGATGTTGACCATGTGCGAGGAAAAGGTGGAAAGCGATTGCTCAATGCTCTGCTCGTCGCCGATATCGGCAAGCACGTGGTCAAATATGCGAATTTTGGACTCCGGCTCGGCAGGAATGTGCAGGCCCGCCTGCGCCATGAGCGTTAACAGACCGATGGTTTTGAGCGTAACCGTTTTGCCGCCGGTGTTCGGGCCGGTAATGATGAGCGTATCGCAATCCCTCCCCAGCCGCACGTTGATGGGAACCACTTTTTCCCGGTCGATCAGCGGATGCCGCGCGCGGATCAGGTCGATCTCCTCCCACGAAAGCGCGGGTTCGGCCGCCTTCATGCGTGCCGAAAGCTCGCCGCAGGCAAAGCAAAAGGCAAGCTCGGTCAGGTTGGCGTAATTGAGCCGGAGCGATTCGGCCGCCGAGCTGACTTCGGCCGAAAGGGCAAACAGCACTTTTTCGATCTCGCGCTCCTCTTTGGCCGAGAGCATACGCAATTCGTTATTGGCCTCCACCACCGCCATGGGTTCCACAAAAACGGTGGCGCCCGAAGCCGACGTATCGTGGATCAGCCCCTTGACCTCGTTTTTACTCTCCGCCCGCACAGGAACGACGTAGCGCCCGTTGCGCATGGTGACGATGGCTTCCTGCAAATATTTCGCATAGGAACCGCTGATAAAATGCTGTAAAGTTTCTTTAATCCGATTTTGCGCCTCGCGGATCTTGCGCCGGACCTCGGCAAGCTCGCGGCTGGCTTCGTCGGCGATCAGGTCCTCGGAAATGATCGACCGCGTAATTTTTTCTTCCAGCGTCCGATTGGGCAACAGCCGCTCGAATAATTCGTCCAGCGAGGTTGCAAAGGTGCGATTGATTTTATTATAATCGGCAAGCGCACGCGCCGCGTGCAGAACGCGCGCCGCGTCCAACAGTTCGCGCGGGGTGAGCATAGCCCCTTTCTCCGCCCGCTCGCAAATACCCGATACTTCGCGGATGCCGCCAAAGGGCGGCATTCCTTTTTCATCGGTCAGTCTTCGCGCGTCGGTGGTATGCGAAAGACGGCGGCGGATGACCACCTCGTCGTCGGACGGCGAAAGGCGCCTTGCCCATTCCTTTGCCCCCTCGGTGGGAGCGCACTCCTGCAACATGGCGCATATTTTATCAAATTCCAGCGTTGTTAACGTCCGGTTGGAAAATCCCATATCAATTTCCTTCCTTTTTTGGGGGAAGTTCTCCCCGCAGTTCGCGATAGAATCGGAGCGACTCAAATCCGTGGCCGAGATGCGAAAGCAAATAGGTTTCGGTCAACTTTGCAAACGCCTGCAAATCCGTTTGCTCGGCAAGCTCAAAAGCGAACAGCCGGTTGAGCGGTGCGCTCAAACAATAACGAAGCGCCGCCACGGTCGCGGCAGGCAGGCGCGAAAGGATCTCCGCTTCGCGCAATTCGTCGGCATATTCTCCTTTTTTGATATTGCTGCCCGCATGGGAAAGGCATTCCGGGCAGATGAGCGAGCCGTTCATCACGTCCAGATAAAAGGGATCGCTCTGCGTTTTTTTGCATACGCGGCACCCCGAAAGATCGGGCGCATAGCCCGAAAGCGCCGCAGCGCGAAACTCGAACGCGCCCTTGATTTGCTCCTGCGGGTAACGGCTATGGCTGACGGCGTGGAGCGAGTTGAGAAGCAGGCGCAAAAGATCGGCGGCGGGCTCCCCTTCGTCGGAAAGCTCGTAGGCAACTTCGCAAAAATACGCGGCAAGGTTCAGCCGGTCAAGGTCCTCCGAAAGCCCGTAAAACGGCTCAATGGGGGTTCCCCCTTTCAAAATGCGGAAATCGCCGCGCTTGTAGTACTCAAAATTGGCATAAGTATAGAGCTGGCTGATCGGGACCTGCGCGCCTTTGAGACCTCTGCCGCCCTTGGCAAGCAGGGTCATGCGCCCTTTGGCGGCGGTAAGAACCGTTAAATAACGGTCGTGGTCGCCCATATCCCTTACGCGAATGATCAATCCGTCAATGCTCTCGTGTTGTGCCATGGTTTCCCCTTTGTATCGTCAATCTTCCGAAAAACCGAAATCGGTAATGCCGCGCTGGGTATCCCGCCAGTTTTCCTTGACCTTGATCCAAAGGTCCAGATAAACTTTTGTGCCCAGCAGTTTTTCCAGGTCGGCGCGCGCGTAGGAACCGATGCGTTTGAGCGTTTCGCCGTTTTTGCCGACGAGAATGCCCTTATGCGACGCTTTCTCGCAAAAGATCTCGGCGCGAATGCGAGTAACGCCTTCTTCCTCGCTGAATTCCTCGATCACCACGGCAATCCCGTGCGGCACCTCCCGATCCACCGTGCGCAAAATCTTTTCGCGGATCAGCTCGGCGGCAAGCGCGCGCTGGGATTGATCGGTGATCATACCCTCCTCGAAGATCCATTCATCCTCGTGCAAAAACTTGGCGCATTCCTCCAAAAGCTCGTCCACGTACTTTCCCTTCTTTGCCGAAATGGGAACTACGGCGGCAAACGGATGCGCGGCGGCATAGGCCGTAATGGTTTCGGCCAGTTTTTCGCGCCGGCAGAGGTCCACCTTGTTCAAAGCCAGAATAACCGGCGTTTCGGAGCGAGCAAGGTTTTGCAGAATGCGCAATTCGATCTCGCCGGGGGCAAAGGAAGCGTCGGCCACGAGAATAACGGCGTCGGCGTCCTGCATGGCGTTGTTTGCCGTTTTGACCATGTAATCGCCCAAGGGGTTGTTGGCGCGGAAAATGCCCGGCGTATCCAAAAAGACGAATTGATCCTCCCCCCGCGTTTCAATGCCGAGAATACGGTTGCGCGTGGTTTGCGGTTTGGAGGAAACGATTGCGATCTTTTCCCCCAAAATATGATTTAAAAGCGTTGATTTGCCAACGTTCGGCCGCCCCACAATGGCAAAATATCCGATTTGCTTCATAAAAGCATCCTTTCGATCGTTTCGTTTTGCGTTTCCCGGAATTTATTGGACGATCGCCAGCCCCATCCGGGCAAGAATTTCGCTTTGGCGGCGGCGCATATCGGCATCGTCCTCTTTGCTCGTTTCATGATCGTATCCCAACAGATGAAGCATGGAATGCACGCAGAGAAAGGCTGCCTCGCGCTCGAAGGAATGGCCGTATTCCTCGGCCTGCTTTTTTGCCTGCTCCAAGGAAATAACAATATCGCCCAACATTCCCACCAGCTCGTCCACGGGCGGCTCGTCGGTTTGGCCTTCGTAATCGAACAGCGGGAAAGAAAGCACGTCGGTTGCGCGGTCGATCCCGCGGAACTTGCGATTGAGCTCGCGGATCTTCTCGTTATCGGTAAAGGTGACCGAAACTTCCACGGGATTTTGATACTGCTCGTAATCCAGCGTTGCCGCAACGGCGGCGCGCACCAGCATTTTAAGACGATAAGTGACCGGCAGTTTTTCCTGATCGTTTTCAAAGTCGATCTTCAAATTCATTTTTCTTTCCATATTCGTCCCCTCTTTTCTCCCGCTTCGGGTGATTTTTTGGCGCGGTAGCGCTTTGCCTCCCGCTCCTCCGCGCGCTTTACCTGCTCGCGGTCATATTTTTCGTATGCGCGAATGATTTTTTGCACCAGTCGGTGGCGAACAACGTCCCGCTCGTCAAACCGGTGAATGGCAATATCGTCGATCCCTTCCAGAATTTTTACGGCAACCGAAAGCCCGCTCTTTTGCCCACGCCCCAGGTCGGTTTGTGTCAAATCGCCGGTAACAACGGCCTTGGAATTGAACCCGAACCGCGTTAAAAACATTTTCATCTGTTCGGGCGTAGCGTTCTGCGCTTCGTCCAGAATGATGAAAGAATCGTCCAGCGTTCTGCCGCGCATATATGCGAGCGGCGCAATTTCAATGGTCCCCTTTTCCACCAGCTTTTGGTAAGTTTCCACGCCCAGCATTTCGTAAAGCGCGTCGTAAAGCGGGCGCAGATAGGGGTCGATCTTGCTTTGCAAGTCACCCGGAAGAAACCCGAGTTTTTCGCCCGCCTCAATGGCCGGGCGCGTTAAAATGATGCGGCTGACCTGTTTTTCGCGCAGCGCTTTGACCGCCATGGCAACCGCCAAAAAGGTCTTGCCCGTTCCGGCAGGCCCCACGCCGAAGGTGACGGTGTTTTTGCGAATGGCCTCCACATACTGTTTCTGCCCCACCGTTTTCGCCTTGATCGGCTTGCCGCGCGCCGTTACGCAAATGCAATCGTCGCCCAGCTCGTGCAGTTCGTTCCCCTGCCCGGAAACGATCATTTCCATGGCGTACTGAACGCTCTGCTCCGGAATTTCGTCGGTCTTTTTTGCAAGCTCCCGCAAGTAGGTCACGCATTGCACCGCCGCGTGGACGCGATCTTCGTCGTCCCCCTCTACCAGAATGGAGTCGCCGTCGCCGTCCGACCGATTGCGAAGGGAGACGCCGAAGTGCGATTCGATCATGGAGGCGTTGGCGTCAAAGCTCCCGAAAATCTTTGCGGTTGCGTCGGGCTGTTCGATTTTGACGATTTTGCGGATCATAAACTTCCTTTCCGCCGTTTTTATGGCTCGGTAATTTCAAATTCCCGTTGCACGGCAATGTTTTCCACGCAAACGAGCTTGCATTCCAAAACCAGCGATTCCTCGCCGATTTCGGTTTGAATGTGCTTTTCCAGCAGCAACATTCCGGGCGAGAGCGCCGCAAGGCGTTTTTCCAGTTCTTCATAGGCAAGTTCCAACGCCTCGTCGGCATTGCGCGAAACGGTCTTTACAGTATACGGACGGTAGATTTTTTGCGACGCCGAAACCGGCAGATCGTGGAGCCCCAACCAATCCTTCCCCGTTGTTACCTCTATTATATCACAGGAGGAAAGCTCTTTGTTGCTGTTTTTCAAAAAATTCCAAGAAAATTTGAAAAAACGAAGCACCGCTTCCCCGCGGATCGGGTCTCCGTAAACTTTTTCCTCGTAGGAAAGCGGGACCTCCACGCGAACGGCACGCTCGGTGCGCGCCAGAACGTTTCCCGCGGCGCGCGTGAACCGATAGCCGACCGTTTGACTGTCGTAAACGCCGCTGACCAACAGATCGCCCGCGCGGACAGGATCGCCCGCTTTGACCATCGCGCGGCCGCGATAGAGCTCCAACTCTACGATTTGTCCGTCCCGCTCGGCAATCAGATTCGCGGGCTGCGTACTTTTTTCGGGAATTGCGGCGCGCTCCATAACCTGCACCTCGGCAACCGTTCCGTCCATGTGAATGGCGATCCAGGAAAGCGCGCCCGCATGGAGCAAGGTTTGCGTTTCCACCTTGCCGATGTTCAGCCGGGGCAGATAACTGCCAACCTCCAAGCCCTCGTTTGCAAGCACGCGGCGAATTTCCCCTGCTGTGAGCGTTTGGTTGCCGCTGACGCGCACCGACCAGACGAATTTTTGAGAAAGGACCAGCAAAAAAACGCCCAGGAGCAGGCCGGCCAAAAGTCCTTTCCGGCGAACGATCCGGAAAAAGAGTTGCGGCGCGCCGCCCACGGAGGTGTAAAACGGGATCTCTGTCCGTTTGCAGGCGCGAACCAATCGCCCGCCGGCAAGCAATCCCACCCGAAACCGGACGCCGCCGTTTTCCAATGCTTCAAAGCCGGAAAAAGACACGTTTGCCTGCAAGCAAAGATCCAGCAGCGCGGCGGCGTGCGTCCCGTCGGTTTCCAAACTCCGGTAACCGAATAACCATAGCGGAAAACTCATACCTTTTCCCCCCGATTTCCGATCGTTTCCAAAACAACCGAATGAATCGTTCCCTGTACCGTTGCGCTCCCGGCGGCAAACGAGGTAAAAAGAAGCTCTTTCCCCGTCAAACGGATCGTGCGCCGGCGCAAGGCAACGCAAATTTCGTCCGGCGCGTACGAAAGAATCTTCCGGCAACCGCGAATGACCGCCCGTTGATTGCCGTATAAAACCGTTACGTCGGTCAATTCCCCGCTCTCAAACGCCCGCTTTACGCGCGTCGAATGCTGTTTCCGATCTCCCATTTTTCGCCTCTTTCCCCATGACAGGTGCATAAAATTCGTAGATTTGCATAGAGATGAAACCGTACAGCACAGTTTATGACGGGAGATTTTTGAAGATGACTGCATGGCGGGTAAAGAAGACGAAAAGATTTTCGGGGATTCGACCGAAAGCAATCAAACGCGGTCTGTTTTTCGCTTTGGGCATTCTGTTTGTCATGCTCTTTCTTTTGCGGAATGTCGAATTGGCGAAGTCGGCCGTGCTCATGGGACTTCGCCGCGCGGGGTTAGGGGTTTTCCCGGCGGTATTTCCGTTTGTGGTGCTTGCGGATCTGCTGGTTTCGTCCGGCGGTCTTCCCCGCGGAATGAGCGCATGGCTTTCCCCGCTTTTGCGCCTGCCGCCCGCGGCTTGCGCGGCGGTTCTTTTAGGGTGGATCGCCGGGTTTCCGGTTGGCGCCGTTTATGCCGCGCGTGAAGCCGAGCGCGGCAACCTGACGCCGGAAGAAGGCGGGCGCGCCGTGGCCGCCGCAAGCGTGCCTTCGCCCGCGTTTTTGATTGGCGTTGTGGGAAGCGGTCTTTTGCAAAGCGCCACCGCAGGCGCGGTTCTTTGGCTTTTTTGTATTTTTTCGGCGATGATCGTTTGCATGAGTTTTGGAATGCGATGGAAAAAAAGAGCTCTTTCAACGGAAAAGCCCACTCCATCCGCCCCCGAACCGTTCTACGCATCACTGACCCGCGCGATCCGCAACGCCGCCGGCGTATCACTCAACCTTTGCGCGTTCATTGCCTTTTTCTCGGTTCTGATCGCGGCGGTTCAGGCAATCTTTACAAGGTTCGGGATTCCTGCCGCCGTGGGGTCTTCGGTCGCCGCCCTATTGGAACTTTCCAGCGGCGTCTTTTCCGCTTCCGCCGTCCCCGCGCGTTTGACGTTCCCGTTTTGCGCCGCCGCTTGCGGATGGGCCGGGTTTTCGGTGCATTTCCAAATTTTTTCGGTTTGCGAGTCCATGCGTTTGCAGTTTGGAAAATATCTGCTTGCAAAGCTCGCCCAGGCCACCCTTTGCTTTGCTTTTGCCGGTATTTGGCAGTTGTTGCGATAAAAAAGGCGCGTTCCGAAGAACGCGCCTTTTTTGAAACGGAGCCGTTTCTAAATAACGAATTGAAAAACGCAAAAAGCGGTGTAAAGCGAGAGAAGCAGAATGCCCTGCCAACGGTAAAGTTTACCGCGAATGAGCGCCGGGACTGTTAAGATCAGCATTACAGCCAACATAAGCGGCATGTCCACCAAAAACGAGGTGTTAATCCCGTGGATTGTGGTTCCGGCAGGAACCTGGAAAGGTCGAATGGTAACCGAAAGCCCGCTAACCAAAATCAGGTTGAACAGGTTTGCTCCAATAATATTTCCAAGCGAAAGCGCGCTGTGTCCCTTTACCAGCGCGGTAATCGCGGTAACAAGCTCCGGAAGAGAGGTGCCGAGCGCTACAAAAATGAGAGCGATTACCTTTTGCGGAATACCCAGCTCGGTGGAAATTCCAATGCCGTTATCCACCAGCAGTTTTGCGCCCACCGCAATACACGCTCCGCCGATAACCAAAAAGGCAAGTTCTTTCCAAAGAGCAACGCGATCCTTTTTGCGGGACGCCTTTTCATCCGTTTCGGGGGCTGTTTTTGTTCCTTCCGCAGCGGATTCGGCGGCAGACAGGGTAATTTTTTCTGCATTTACAGTCGGTTTTTCCTGCGGCTTGTCCGCTGTACCGTCGGCAAGTTCGAGAACGGGATTTTTCTTTGCCTCGCGGACGGACAAAATCATATAAACCGCAAAAACAACCAGCAACCCAATTCCGAGCGGGCGCGAAAACTCTTTGGTAACATAAGTGGTAATGCAATAGATCAGCGCCGCAAAAAAGAAGAATGCAACGGGCAAGTACAAACTGCGCCGGTTGATCTTTCCCGGCCGGACGGCAATGGTAATAGCAGATATAAGCGCCGTATTACAAATAACAGAGCCAATCGCGTTGCCATAGGAAATATCCGACTGCCCCTGAAACGCGGAAATGGAGGAAACCATAACCTCCGGCAGGGTGGTGCCGATGGAAACGATCGTTGCGCCGATGAGGATTTCGGAAAGGTGAAACCGGCGTGCAATGCCTACCGAGCCGTCCACAAACCAGTCTCCCCCTTTGATTAACAAAACCAACCCGAGAAGAAACAGCAAGATATACTTTACCAAAACATTTTTCTCCTTCCTTTTTTACAACACAATTCTTTTACAATGAAACTATTCCTTTGAAAAAAATTTCAATCCCGATCGCCGCAAGGATCGCCCCGCCAAGGATTGATGCCCGCCAGGAAAGCCATGCCCCGAATTTACGCCCCAGCAGAACGCCTGCAACGCAAATAACAAAGGTGACGGCGGCGATCATTCCGGCGGCGATCAACGCCGCGGCAAAGTTATATTCGGCAATGGTAAAACCAACCGAAAGCGCGTCGATCGACGTGGCAATTCCCTGCACCAGCAGAATGTGAAGCCCCGGTTTCTTTTCTTCCTGCGGTTCGCTTTCGCCGGTTTTTTTCCGATCGCGAATTCCTTCCGCAATCATCTTGCCGCCGATCCATAAAAGCAGGATCAGCGCGATCCACGGCACGAATTTGCGAAAATTCATGAATTTTTCCACCGCAAAATGCACCAGCGCCCAGCCGAAAAGCGGCATTGCCGCCTGAAAGCCGCCGAAAATGCCGGCAATTAAAAAAACCCGGCGGCGCCGCATTTGCGGTTCGTTCATTCCGTTGGCAAGAGAAACCGAAAAAGCGTCCATCGCAAGTCCCACGCCCAAAAGAACACTGTTCAAGAAGAATACGAAATCCAAATTCATTTCCCGAATTTCCTCTGTCTCTTGAAAAAAATAAAACCCGTCTACCTTCGCGATAGCGGATTTTTTCATAGAAAATACTCCTGCATCGCCGTCGGCAACGCATGAGTCTTGCAACGAAAAGCAAGCCAGATGCCGCACGCGGCACCGGGTATGTTGGCTTACTTCTGCGGCCATGGCCGCACCTGCTACTCCCCCAAGCTCTTTTATTTTACCATATTCCCCCTGCTTTGTCAAGCAATTTTGGGAAATCCTTTCCCGAAAAACGCGAAAAAAACAAAAAATCTATTTACAAAATTCGATCTTTCCTGTATAATGATTAGTAGAGTTTACATCCCAATTCAAGGGGAGGCACCTACTATGGAAGAACAAAACAAAAATTCCGATTCCTTTTTTTCGCTTTTTGACGAACTGAGAGAGGAACTTTCGGATTCGGTTCAAACCGTAAAAAGCAAGGACCCTGCCGCACGCAGCAACGCGGAGATCCTGCTTCTCTATTCGGGCGTTCACGCCATTTTTGCCCACCGCATTGCGCATCGGTTTTACGAGAAAGAGCTTTACTTCCCGGCACGCGCGATCAGTCAGCTCTCCCGCTTTTTGACCGGCATTGAAATCCACCCCGGCGCAAAGATCGGCAAAGGACTGTTCATTGACCACGGTATGGGCGTTGTGATCGGTGAAACCACCGAGATCGGCGATAACTGCACCATTTACCAGGGCGTTACTCTGGGCGGTACGGGCAAGGACGTCGGCAAACGCCACCCAACCATCGGCGATAACGTGATGATCGGCGCGGGCGCAAAAGTGCTGGGGCCGGTGCATATCGGATCGGACAGCAAAATCGCCTCCAACGCCGTCGTTATTCACGACGTTCCCAAAGACAGCACCGCCGTAGGCATTCCGGCAAAGGTGGTTCGCCGTGGCGGCGTTCGCGTTTACGATCAAATGGATCAATGCCACCTGCCCGACCCCACCAAGCTGGAATTGACCCACCTGAAACACCGCATTGAAGAACTGGAAAAACAACTTGCCGCACTGCAACAAAAAGACGGGGAATGAAATGAACAACACAACCGGAAAATTCATTGTTTTTGAAGGCATTGACGGCGCCGGAAAAACAACGCATATCCGCCTTTTGGAAGAATATCTCCTAAAAAAAGGCCGCCGCGTGGTTTGCACGGCAGAGCCGACCGACCTCCCCTTTGGCAAGCAGTTGCGGCGGGCGCTTTCGGGTGAAGAGCCGAAAAGCCCTTGCGAGCTTGCCGTGTTGTTCACGCTGGATCGCATTGCGCACAATATACACCCCGAAACGGGAATCGCGGCGCTTTTGGAAAACGGCACGGATGTGATTTGCGACCGATACTTTTATTCCACGCTCGCCTATCAAGGGCCGGATACCGACGCGGAATGGGTACGCGGTATGAATTTGAACTGCCCGGAAATCCGTCACCCCGACCTTTGCGTTTTCCTGGACCTTTCCCCGGAAGAAAGCATGGCGCGCATTGAAGAACGCGCCGGGACGCACGAAATTTACGAAACGCGCGAACGATTGGAGCGCGTGCGCGCGCAGTTTCATTCGGTTCTGCAATCCTTTGATCCGCGCACGATCCGCATTGTGAACGCGGCGCGCCCCATGGAGGAAGTGCACGCCGAGATCAGACAAATTGCCGATTCTATTTTTGAATAAAGCGAAATCACCGCAAACCTTTTCCATTTGGTTTGCGGTGATTTTTTATTTATTTTTTTGAGAATAAGAACAATTCTTTTTCTTATTTTTCTCCGTTAGAGGGAGGAGATCAATTCTTCCAGAACCTGCCAGAAAATTTCTACCGAGGGGAGCACCAGCGCCTCGTTGGGGGAATGAATCTCGCGCAGGTCCGGGCCGATCGAAATCATATCCAGCATGGGAAGATGCGAGCGAATAATGCCGCACTCCAATCCGGCATGAATGACGTTGACGGTTGCCTCTTTCCCGGTCACCTTGCGGTAAGCCGCGCAATACGCCTGCCGGATTTTCGATTCTGGCGCGTAATCCCAACCGGGATAGCGGCTATAATGCCGTGCCACGCACCCGGCGTCTTTTGCAAAAGCGTCCAGCTCCTCCTGAATATCGTCCAGTTTTCTTTCTACCGAGGAACGGCTGGAAAATACAAAGGTCAATTTTTCCGCTTCCCGCCGTACAACGCCAAGGTTGCGGGAGGTTTCCACCAAATTCGGAATTTCCCGGCTCATTGCCAGCACGCCGATCGGAATTTCCGTTAAAACAGAAACGGATTTCGCGGTAGCTTCGGCCGTCAACATTTCTTTCGGAACCGCAACCTGCTCCAACGAGAGGGAAAAGCCGGAATCCTCCCGGGAAAGCTCCTTGGCAATTTTTTCGCCTTCCCGCCGCAAAAATCCGATTGCCTCCCGCGCGTTTGTAACCGCGACCACGGCCTTGCTCTCGCGCGGGATGGCGTTATCCTTGGAGCCACCTTCCAATGAGACGAGATGCGTTTCCTGTGCGCTTGCCAAAGCCGCCAGCAAAGCACCCATCAAACGGTTGGCGTTGGCACGTCCGCGCGCGATATCCGCGCCGGAATGACCGCCGGCAAGACCGCTGATTTCAATTTTCAGGCATTCGCCTTGAAGAGAGACCGGCCGGTAGGAAAGCGTAAAATCGGTGCGAACGCCGCCGGCGCATCCCGCAGTGACAACGCCAAGATCTTCACTATCCAAATTGAGCATCCGCGTTGCCGAAATTTGCGAATAATCAAACGCCTTTGCGCCGTCCAAGCCAACCTCCTCGGCAGTGGTAAACAGGCACTCGAAGGCAGGGTGGGAAGGAATTTCGCCGTCCAGAAGCGCGAGCATCATGGCAACGGCAATGCCGTCGTCGCCGCCCAGCGTGGTGCCGCGCGCACGGAGAAGATCGCCGTCAAGATACAGGTCAAGCGGGTCGGTAAGAAAATCATGCTTTACGTTGCCGTTCTTTTCGCACACCATATCAATGTGTCCTTGAAACAGGATCGCATCTTCGCCAACCCGGTCCGGCGACGCCGGAAGCTTGATAAAAACGTTGTTCACGCGGTCACGGGTGCAAAAAAGCCCGCGATCGGCGGCAAATTTTACAAGATAATCCGCAAGCTTTTCCTCGTGATAGGAGCCGTGCGGAATGGCGCAAATCTCCTCAAAAAAATGAAAGACCGAAATCGGCTTTCTATCCCGGATCAGATACTTCATCAAATCATTCTCCTTTTTCAATATCGACGGTAAGAAAAATAATCCAATTCGCTTTTGGTTTCGGGCGTTACAACAGGCGGATTCCGGTTGCATTCGTCGCTTGCAACGGCAACCGCCAAAAAGCCATTGGCTCCGGCGCGCCGCAAAACGCGAATGCCCGCCGTCATACTCGCGCCGCTGGTTACAATGTCGTCTATCAAAATTGCAACTTTTCCCGCAATTTCGGATTTGTATTTTTCGAGAAAATAAAATGCACCCTTTGCGTTGGAAAGCCGCTTGGCAGAACCCAGAAATTTTTGCGGCGTGCGGTTTTTCGCGCGGCGCCCGATTGCGGGGATCAACGGAAGGTTCAACTGTTTCGCAAGGGAGAGGGCAAGTTCTTTTGCCTGATCGTTGCCGTTTTTGAGAACGATACCGGACCGCCGCGGCAAATAAACGAGGAAAAAAGATTTTTCGCTCCACTCGGCCGCGCTCATGCTTTCCCGAATACCGGGAGCAAGCTCTTCGGCAAGAAAATTGACGGCATGGCGATCCGCGTGGTCTTTAATGCGGTATGCAACGCGATTACCTATCTCATTCCTGTTTCCGGGGCGATAATAGACCAATTTGCGAAAAACTTTGCACCCCGCCGACTGCATCATTTTGGTGGCGCATTGACAGTTTATGACCATCTCACCGCACGCGCCGCATTCTTCCTCTTTCTCCCGTTCCCAAAGGGGCAAACACTCCGGGCAAAGCGCGGACTGATTTTCGACGTTGCTCCCGAAAAAGCCGCCGAACGGCAACAGTTCGCCGCAAGACGGGCATTTGGGAGGATAAAGCAATTCGGTAAATTTCATAAACTGATTCCCCGAAGCCATTGGGCAAGCCCGGTATAGCGCATGGTTTGGCGGTTGTTTGCCACCATGCGTCCAACGGCCGCCTCGCTGCCCACCAGAATGACCATGGTTTGCGCGCGGGTGACCGCCGTGTAAAGCAGGTTGCGCGAAAGAAGCATGGGCGGCGTGCGGTCGCTGATTGGCAGAACGACGATGGGATATTCGCTGCCCTGGCTTTTATGCACCGTAATGGCGTAGGCCGGTTCTAGATCCTCCAACATATTCAGATCGTATTGGACGGTTTTTTCATCAAAACGGACGATCATACACGAATCGTGCCCGCGAATTTCCAAAACCGTGCCGATATCGCCGTTGAAAACGCCGGTACCGTGGGCGCCGTTGTTCAAGGTCCATTCCAGATCGTAATTGTTGCGGATTTGCATAACGCGGTCGCCCTCACGAAAGACCGTTTCACGAAAGCGATATTCATTTTTCCCGCTGCCCGCGGGGTTCAGAACGTCCTGCAACTGCCGGTTGAGCGTTTCGGTACCCACCTCGCCCTTGCGGGAGGGCGCAATGACCTGCACGCCCGCCGCTCCCATTTCGCCGTAGGTTTTGGGCAGGCGAGTGGCACAAAGTTCGGAAACGGTGGCGCCGATAGAGGCGTCGTCCGATCTTGGAAGAAAGAAAAAGTCGTTGTCCTTTGTTTTCAAATCTGGCATTTCCCCGCGGTTGATCGCGTGGGCATTGGTGACGATCAGACTTTTTTGCGCCTGCCTGAAAATCTCGCTCAACCGCACGGTGAAAAAGCGGTTGCTTTCAATAATATCGTGCAGAATATTACCCGCGCCCACCGAGGGAAGTTGGTCGCTGTCGCCGATCAGGATCAGACGTGCGCCGGGTTTGATCGCTTTGAGCAGCGCGCACATCAAGGCGTTATCCACCATGGAAACCTCGTCCACGATGATTACCGTTTCCTCCAACAGCGCGTGCTCGCCCCGTCGAAAGGCGGGGCGATCCCCCTCCTCGCCGCCGTATTCCAACAAGCGGTGAATGGTTTTTGCCTCGCAGGAAGTGGCCTCGGAAAGGCGTTTGGCGGCACGGCCGGTGGGCGCCGTGAGCACCGGTCGCTCACCCATACTTTGAAAAATGCGCAACAGGGCGCGCACGACCGTGGTTTTCCCTGTGCCGGGACCGCCGGTCAGAATGAGAACGCCGTTTTCCAGCGCGCCTTTCATGGCCTTTCGCTGCATGGCGGCATAGGAAATTCCGCTCTCGGCCTCCTCGCGCCGCAAAATAGCACCGATATTGGCGGTTTCCATGGCCGGGCAGACCTGATCCAGCAAAACCATCTTTTTGGCAATATAGGTTTCGCTCTCATATTGTTTGAGGTCGTACAAAAAGGGGTGATCCGAAAGGAGCACCTGCCGCAATTTCCCGGTGGAAAGCAGATCGTCCACCGTCTTGTGCGCCTGTTCGAAGGAAACGCCCAAAAGCGCCCCGGCGCTCTCCTCGGCAACCTCGCGCGGCAGGCAAACGTGACCGTTTTGCTGGGCGTTCAAGCCGAGCAGGTAACAAATTCCGCTTTCCAACCGTGCGGGCGAATCGGGCTGTAATCCGATTTGAAGCGCCATACGGTCGGCGCGCTCAAACCCGATGCCGTCGATCTCCTCGCAAAGGCGATAGGGGTTGCGCTTGGCCACGTCAATGGCGGCGCTGCCCCATTTTTTATAAATCCGAATCGTTGCGGTGGGGCCGAAATAGTCGCGGAAAAAGAGCATTGCCGCGCGAATATCGGCTTTTTTGCGAAAATCCTCGGCAATTTCCCGCGCGCGTTTACTTGTAATTCCCGGAATTTCGGCAAGCCAATCCGGGTGGTTTTCCATCACCTCAAAGGTTTCGTCGCCGTACAGGTCGACGATCCGGCGCGCGGTTTTGGGGCCGATACCGCGAATGGCACCGGAGGAAAGATAGCGCAAAATGGCCGCGCTGCCAACCGGCATTTTCTTTTCGCACATTTCCACGCGGAACTGCCGACCGTACTTGGAGTTGTGCACCCATTTGCCCGAAATGGAAAGCAGGTCCCCTTCGCTCACGTCCGGCATGGTGCCGACAATTGTGAAAAGCTCGCCTGCGTCGGTGCTGAAATCGCAAATGCTGTACCCGTTTTCCTCGTTTTGGTAAATGACGTGCTCAACCGAACCGAAAAGGCGGAGCAAGCCGCCCTCGCCGCTCTCGTCAATCGGCGATTGCATAAACGATTCATCTAACGGCATTGCTCCGCCCCCTTCCTATTGTTTGTTTTTTTATACCGGTTATGCGCGAACCGCCTTTTGGAGTGCTTCCACAAGGTCGCAGTTCTCCCACGGCGCGCCAAGATCCTCGCGCCCCATGTGGCCGTAGGCGGCAAGATCGCAGTAGATCGGGCGGCGCAATTCAAACTTTTGAATAATGGCCGCCGGGCGCAGATCGACCAACTCCGAAACGGCTTTTTCAATTTTTTCTTCGGGTACGGTCGCCGTTCCAAAGGTGTCAACACGCAAGGAGACCGGCTTTGCAACACCGATGGCGTACGCCACCTGCACCTCGCAACGGTCGGCAAGCCCCGCTTTGACCACATTTTTGGCAATGTACCGCGCGGCATAGCAAGCAGAACGGTCCACCTTGGTGGGGTCTTTGCCCGAGAACGCGCCGCCGCCGTGGCGCGCATAGCCGCCGTAGGTGTCCACAATGATCTTTCTGCCGGTCAGACCGGTATCCCCCGCAGGGCCGCCAATGACGAACCGCCCGGTGGGATTGACGTAGATTTTGGTATTTTCATCGATCATGTTTTTGGGGACGACCGGCGTGATCACCTCGCGGATGATATCCGCGCGAATGGTATCAAGCTCCACCTTGTCGCTGTGCTGGGAGGAAATGACGACGGTGTCCACGCGCAGGGGGGTATTGTTTTCATCATATTCGACCGTCACTTGCGTTTTGCCGTCCGGCCGCAGATAAGGGAGCGTGCCGTTTTTGCGCACTTCGGTCAGCCGTTTGGCAAGCCGGTGTGCCAGCGAAATGGGCAGGGGCATGAGTTCAGGCGTTTCGTTGCAGGCATAACCGAACATCAACCCCTGGTCGCCCGCGCCGGTGTCCATGCCGTCGCTCTCGCCATTCTTGGCTTCCAACGACTTGTCAACGCCCATGGCAATATCCGCCGACTGCTCGTGGAGCGAGGTGATCACGGCACAGCTATCGCAGTCAAAACCATATTTGGCGCGATCGTAACCGATCCCGCGGATGGTTTCGCGCACCACCGCCTGAATGTCCACGTCGGCGTGGGTGGTCACCTCGCCCATCACGCAGACCATGCCCGTGGTGACGAAAGTTTCGCAGGCCACGCGGGAAAGCGGGTCCTGACGAAGCATTTCGTCCAGGATCGCGTCCGAGATTTTGTCGCAAATCTTATCGGGATGCCCTTCGGTAACCGATTCGCTGGTAAAAAGTTTTGTTTTCATGGCTTTTATCCATACCTTTCTGTTTTCCCGGCCGAGCGGCTCGGGTATGGATCATTCTTTTTTGTTTTCGGACATAAAAAAGGCCCCGCAGACGGAGCCGTTTTGCTCTCATCTCCTCGGATTTAGCACCTTACCGCGCGGGCAGGTTGCTGTAACATCATCGTGCCGGTCACTCCGTTACTCTTGATAAGAATGATTCAATTTACGGGTATATTATAGCATAGATAGGAAGAAATTGCAAGGGGTTTGAAAATTTTTATTGTTTTTATCTTTGAAATACAAAAGATTTATCCTTTTTGATTAGTTTTTCGCTTTCTATTGAAAAAAAACTTGACGAAAGAACGAAAGAATGATAAAATAGCATTGGTTAAATCAAAAATCTTTCGGAAAGGATTTTTGCCATGCAATCCATTCGTGAAATTTATCGCATTGGACGCGGGCCTTCCAGTTCCCATACCATGGGGCCGGAACGGGCGTGCAGACAAATCAAGGAACGCTTCCCGTCCGCCGACCGCTACCGTGTCGTTTTATACGGTTCGCTCGCCATGACCGGTCTTGGTCACGGCACCGACCGCGTGATTCGGGAAACGTTGGAACCGCTTGCCGGCGAAGTGATTTTCGACCGCGAAACGCCCACCGTCCGCCACCCGAACATGATGGATATTGCCCTGTTTGCCGGTGAAAAAGAGCTTTGCCGAAAGCGCGTTTGGAGCGTTGGCGGCGGCGCGATCGTTTGGGAAGGCGAACAGCCCGCGGCAGAATCGCCGGACATTTACGACCGTTCCACCTTTGCCGATATTACCGCCGAATGCGCGCGCCGGAACATTCGGCTTTGGCAATACGCGGTGGAAAAAGAAGGACCTGAAATTTTGGACTTCCTTGCCGAAGTTTGGGAAACGATGAAAGCCGCCGTCAACCGCGGCATTACCGCGCGCGGCATTCTGCCCGGCGGGCTTGGCACCCAGCGGCGCGCAAGAATTATTTATCAAGGGCGGCATATTGACGAATCACCGCAAACCAAAGAGAACCGCTTGGTTTCTGCCTACGCCTTTGCCGTTGGCGAGGAGAATGCCGCCGGCGGTGTGATTGTCACGGCGCCCACCTGTGGCGCTTCTGGCGTTGTACCCGCCGTGCTGCGGTATATGCAGGAAGCGCGCGGATTTTCCGATTTGCAAATCATCCATGCGCTTGCCAGCGCGGGCATTGCCGGCAATGTGATCAAAACGAACGCCTCGATCAGCGGTGCGGAATGCGGCTGTCAGGCGGAAATCGGCTCTGCTTGCTCGATGGCGGCGGTTGCGCTTGCCGAGCTGTTTGAAATGGGTTTTGACCAAATGGACTATGCCGCCGAGGTTGCTATGGAGCACCATTTGGGTTTGACCTGCGACCCGATCGGCGGGCTTGTGCAAATCCCTTGCATTGAGCGCAACGCCGTTGCGGCAATGCGCGCCATCAACGCGCTCTCCATTGCAAACTTTTTGGCCGATTCCCGCAAGATCAGCTTTGATTTGATTGTGAAAACCATGTACAATACCGGCATGGACCTGCCGCTGGGCTATAAAGAAACCTCCACCGGCGGACTTGCAAAATACTACCCCATTGAAAAAATAAACGAATAAAAAAAGCGGGATTTGAACTTTTCAAATCCCGTTTTTATATCACCGCTTTAACGGCATAGGAAACAATGGTCATAATGGTTGTGGCGATCAGCACGCCGAGCGTTGCCGCCAGCATGGATTTTTTAAAATCCAGTTTCAGCACTCCGGCAATCAACGAGCCCGTCCACGCGCCGGTGCCCGGAATGGGAATTGCCACAAACAGCACCACGCCCCAATAGGAATACTTTTCGATTTTTCCTTTGTGCTTTTCCACTTTGCGGTTGAGCCATCCGGCAAATCGATTGAAAAACTTGACGCGGCTGTTGGTCATTGCCCGAATGATAGCGCGGATCAACAGCAAAATAAACGGTACCGGCAACAAATTCCCCGCAACGGCTAAAAGGTAGGTCTGCCACCATGGAAGTCCCATTCCGCACCCCAGCGGAACAGCGCCGCGACACTCGATGACCGGAATGAGCGAGCAAAAAAACACGCACAACTCGCGCCCAACTTTATTCAAAAAGAAATCGGCAATGGCCTCGCGCATTTTTCGGCTCCTTTCGTTTCGTTTTTCTTCCTTTTTATTGTAACGGATTTGGTTGGATTTGTCAAGAGAAAAAAGAACATTCCGCCCGGCGGGCGGAATGTTCTTTTCTTCTTATACGCCGAAACGGAACGAGCCGTGCAAAACGAAGAAGACGACAACAAGCGATCCGGCAATTAAAACGGCGGCCGCAACGATGACAAGAACCGTTCGCCGATCGAATTTGAACGCGGCGTTGGATTTTGGCAAAAAGCCGATTTTTTGCAGGACATTGGAGATCGGCTTATACAAAAGCAATACCACTGCGGCGTTGAATGTTGCCTTGACCAAATTGAAAGGCAGCAAAAGCGTTGGAATCATATTGGCCACCTGGGCAACTTCCACGTGCATATAGTAAGGCGTTACGATCAGGTTGAAAATCATCATAACGGCGGTCATGGCAAAAACGCCCGAAAGCAGGCCGATAATGGCGCCGAGAAAGTTCTTTTTGTACTTGTAGATCAAACTGACGGTCACCGAAAACGCGGCGGTTCCCAGCGCGTTCATAATAAACCCGTATACGCCGGTGGAGCTGACGGTCACCATTTCCACAAGCGCAACGACGACCGACGAAACGAGCGCCGAGATCGGCCCGAAGCAAAGCCCGCAAAGGGTGATGACGGCGTCTTTCAGATCCAACGTTAAAAACTGTACGGGAAAATGAATGAGCAACATGACAACGTAGGCAAGCGCGGTAAAAAGCGCTACGCCAACGAGTTTGAGCAAACGCATTTTCATTTTTTGATTTGTGGTTTCCATAAAAATCTCCTCTCAAAATCATTTTTTGATTTGAAACGGAGAAAAGAAAAGTCCCGCGGCAAAAACAGCCCCGGGGCGCAAACTACGGTCGTTTGTTCTTTCTTTTCTCATCCGGACTTTCAGGCACTTCCCGTTTTGCGGGAGTTGCCGTTACCGTCGGTTCGGGAGTTGCACCCGATCGGCACAATTCGGCTTTGCCGAATTTGTGTTCGCAGACTATACTGCCGGTATGGAATTTCACCATTCCCCAAAGAATTTTGAACTTACTATTCTGTTTTTCGGGACGGGGGATTGCTCCCCCGTCCCCATTCATTTCGGTTTTATCCGAAATTATTTAATGATCTTGGAAACAACGCCGGATCCAACCGTTCTGCCGCCTTCACGAATAGCGAAGCGCAGACCCTCTTCGCAAGCGATGGGGGTGATGAGTTCAACGGTCATATCTACGTTGTCGCCGGGGCGGCACATCTCAACGCCATCAGGCAGTTCGATGGTACCGGTAACGTCGGTGGTTCTAAAATAGAACTGCGGACGGTAACCTGCGAAGAACGGCTTTTTACGACCGCCTTCTTTCTCGGTCAGAACGTAAACGTGGCCAACGAATTTGGTGTGCGGATGAACCGAACCGGGTTTTGCAAGAACCTGACCTCTTTCGATCTCGTCCTTTGCGATACCACGGAGCAGAGCGCCGATGTTGTCGCCGGCTTCTGCCTGGGGCAGGAGCTTGTGGAACATTTCAACACCGGTAACGGTGGTGGACTTCTTCTCCTCGGACAGACCGACGATTTCAACAACGTCGGATACCTTAACGGTACCACGCTCCACACGGCCGGTAGCAACGGTGCCACGACCGGAAATGGAGAACACGTCCTCAACGGGCATCAGGAAGGGCAGATCGGACTGACGCTCGGGAGTGGGGATATAGCTGTCAACAGCGTCCATCAGTTCCCAAATGCAAGCGTACTCGGGAGCGGAAGGATCGGTGTTGGTGGATTCCAGAGCTTCGCGAGCGGAGCCGCGGATGATCGGAATATCGTCGCCCGGGAAATCGTAGGAAGAAAGCAGATCGCGAACTTCCATTTCAACCAGATCAAGCAGTTCGGGGTCGTCAACCAAGTCGGTCTTGTTCAGGAACACGACGATGGCGGGAACGCCGACCTGACGAGCGAGCAGAACGTGCTCGCGGGTTTGCTGCAAGGGGCCGTCGGTACCGGCAACAACCAGGATAGCACCGTCCATCTGAGCGGCGCCGGTGATCATGTTCTTTACATAGTCAGCGTGGCCGGGGCAGTCAACGTGTGCATAGTGGCGTTTCTCGGTTTCGTACTCAACGTGTCTGGTGTTGATTGTGATACCTCTTGCTTTTTCTTCGGGAGCGTTGTCGATCTGGTCGTAAGCCATGAATTCAACGTTTCCGTTTTTGAGCGCCAGGGTCTTGGTGATCGCGGCGGTCAGGGTGGTTTTACCATGGTCAACGTGACCAATGGTACCAATGTTTACGTGCGGTTTGGTGCGTTCAAATGTAGCCTTTGCCATTTTGAATTTCCTCCGTTTAATAAATTTCTTTTTTTATTTTTTTAAATTTGTGTTGCCTGGGGTAAATCAGTTTTTGTTGCTGCGTTCCTTAATAATGGTTTCCTGAATCGACTTCGGAACCTCGGCGAAGTGGCTCGGCTCCATGGTATAAAGCCCGCGGCCCTGCGTTTTGGAACGAAGATCGGTTGCGTAACCGAACATATTGGAAAGCGGCACGTAAGCAACGATTTCCTGCACACCGCTTTGCGTAGATTCCTGCGAAAGGATCTGTCCGCGGCGGCTGTTGAAATCGCCGATCACGGCGCCCATGTAGTCGTCGGGAACAATGGTGGTAACCTTCATCATCGGCTCGGTAAGAACCGGATCGGCTTTGCGCATTGCCTCCTTGAACGCCATGGAGCCGGCAATCTTGAATGCCATTTCGGAAGAGTCGACTTCGTGATACGAGCCGTCGTAAAGCGTGACCTTCACGTCAACAACGTTGTAGCCCGCCAGAACGCCGCATTGCATTGCGCCCTGGATACCGGCGTCAACCGCGGGAATGAACTCCTTGGGGATCGCGCCGCCGGTAACGGCATTGATAAACTCGTAGCCCTTGCCGGGTTCGTTCGGCTCCAGAATGATCTTAACGTGACCATACTGGCCGGAACCGCCGGACTGCTTCTTGTACTTGCATTCGTGATCGACCTTTTTGCGAATGGTTTCTTTGTAGGCAACCTGGGGTTTACCGATGTTTGCTTCCACCTTGAATTCGCGGAGCAAACGGTCAACGATAATTTCCAGGTGCAACTCGCCCATACCCGCAATAATGGTCTGGCCGGTTTCCTCGTCCGTGTAGGTCCGGAACGTCGGGTCTTCCTCGGCAAGTTTTGCCAACGCAATGCCCATTTTCTCCTGACCCGCGCGGGTCTTGGGTTCAATGGCAACGCGAATAACCGGTTCCGGGAACTCCATGGATTCGAGAATGACCGGGTGCTTTTCATCGCAGAAGGTATCGCCGGTGGTGGTGTTCTTTACACCGATCGCCGCGGCAATATCGCCCGCGTAGCAGCAGTCAATATCCTTGCGCTCGTTGGCGTGCATTTGCAGAATGCGGCCCAAGCGCTCGGTTTTGCCCTTTGTGGAGTTGTAAACGATATCGCCTGCTTTAACCGAGCCGGAATAAACGCGGAAATAGCACAGCTTGCCCACAAACGGGTCGGTCATGATCTTGAACGCCAGTGCGGAGAACGGCTCGGTATCCGAGGAGTGACGATCCTCTTCCTCGCCGGTTTCCGGGTTGGTGCCGCGAATAGCGGGAATATCGGTCGGGTTGGGCATAAAATCAACAACTGCGTCAAGCAGTTTTTGAACGCCCTTGTTGCGATAGGACGTGCCGCAAACGATCGGAACAATCTCGTTTGCAATGCAGGCCTTGCGCAGCGCGGCCTTCAACTCATTAACGGAGATCTCTTCCCCTTCCAGGTACTTCTCCATGAGTTCGTCATCGGTGGAGGCAATGGCTTCCACCATTTGTTCGCGGTAGGTTTGCGCCTGTTCCTTCATATCCTCCGGGATCGGTTCCACGCGCATATCCTTCCCAAGATCATCGTAATAAACGTCCGCTTCCATGGTCATCAGGTCGATGATACCGCGGAAGGTCATATCCTTGCCGATCGGCAACTGGATCGGTACGCCGTTTGCGTGCAGTCTGGTATGGATCATATCCACAACGCGGTAAAAATCCGCGCCGGTAATGTCCATTTTGTTGACGTACACCATACGGGGCACCTTGTACTTGTCGGCCTGGCGCCAAACGGTTTCGGACTGGGGTTCCACGCCGCCTTTCGCACACA
>JBGUNW010000059.1:0-1512 GCA_045117555.1 Eubacteriales bacterium | reverse complement strand
CCGCGTGCTGTGCATTGAGTTTTGCCGCGATGGCTTCCTTCATGGAGAGCTGCTTGTCGCCGTCACCGCCAACACCGCCGCCAGCGTTTCCGCCCTTGGTAGCGCCCACGGAGAATCCCGCGCCCTGCTTGCCGCCGTTATTGTCCTGCGCTTTGAACAGGAACGGCTTGCTTTCGCGGATGGCTTTAAGCTGCTCTTCCAGGCCCGTGACCTTGCCGTCGTCGGACAGGATGAGTTTGGACTGGTCCACAAGACCGGCCACAATGTCCGCGTCCTGCGCGTCGGTGATTCCGATGCGGATTGCATTGCTCAGACGGAGCGCTTTCAACTGCTGCGCGTATTCCGCGTCCTTAGCTTTTGCTGCGTTCTGCAGGTCTGTAATCTGCTGCGCGAGTGCTGCATTGTCCCCGGCACTTTTCCGGAGCTCTTCCAGGTCGGCCTCTGCCTGTGTCTTTGCGGTCTGGAGATTTTTCTTTTCCTCGTTGACCTCATCGAAACGGGTCTTAGGGACGTACCCTTTGAGTTCATTTGCGGACGCTGTAGCGGCCTTTTCGGCCAGGTCGTCCGCGATGCCTAATGCGACAAAATCTTCTTTTCTCATTGTGTTACCTTTTCCTTTCGAATGCATTTGTTATCCCGGTTCAGTCCGGTTCTATCGTCTTTCCGTTTTACGTCCGGAAATACCAAATGGACGATTGCCGCCTCCGGGAGTCGGACCCGGATACGCAGGGTGGAGGACCCGTATGATGGCTTTTTCCCTGGCCAAATACCGTCGGCTTAAGCGGCACAAAAAAGCGCCCAGCAAGTGGCCAGGCGCGACAGTGTGGACAAGCTGTCCAGGCAACTGTTTATTTCTATTCCGTCCCATACATGATGGGAAAATAATTTTTCACCGTGAAAAAAGCGATATAAACCGCGAAAAAACAACGGAAATTATCACCGTGATAATCAGTCTGTGTTTTTAGGATCCTCGTTTTTCGGGGGTGTACTGACCAGCTCCGGACGGACCGACAGGAACACCGGGGGCATCGCGCCGCCCATGATATACAGGTGGATGCGCTTGTCTTTCGCTATCTGTTCGAGTTCGCTGTCGTTGAGTTCCCACACAGTTTCGATTTCCTTCGCCCCGTCCGCTCTCTGCGCGACTGTCGCCGGAAGGTCGAAGCACCCCGGCGCGGTGAACGTGATATTGCTGTAATCTGTCTTAATCGGCCTCATTGTCATCCTCCGTTTTATCACCGTGATAATTGTCTGTTTCCATTATTTCACGGATGCCTTTCAGCTCTCTTTCGATCCCTTCCAAGACCATAAGCAAGCGCTGTTCATAATTGATCATTTCTTATCCGTCCCCCTGGGTGGTATTGGCGTATCTTTGTACAGCTTTTCTTTTTCCGCGTATTTCTGTTTGTCTACGGGGTCCAACGTGTATTCCGCCAAACGTTCGTATTTTTTCGCTTGCCGTTCAATATATTGCGCCTGCGCTTCTTTCCGTTCGTTTTCCGCGGCCTGTTT
>JBGUNW010000058.1:0-4620 GCA_045117555.1 Eubacteriales bacterium | reverse complement strand
CGTCGGGCACCACGGCAACCAAAAGCCGCTCGCCGGTAGCGCCGCTCGCAGGGATCAGGCGCAAGCGACGGGCAAGTTCGGGATTTTCTATTTTCGTCGGGTCGGCGGCCGCAAGCACCCCGGGCGGCAGAACGCCGCGCAGTTTTTGGGGATCGGCAAGAATGACCGGCCGCCCCGAAACCGGATCGCAGAGTAAATTTCCGGTGTCCACCAGCGCGCGGAGGATCACCGGTTTGCCGAACAGTACCGTCTCCACCGTGACCCATTTTGCCTTGCTCGCCCGCCCGAGCGCCGCTCCGCCGCCGCGCGTGAGCAGGCCGCTCACCAGCGCGAGAAGCGCAAACAGCCAAACCGAAATGTGATCCTCGGTGAGCGCGTCGATCGGCAGATTCAGCCGGTTAAGCCCCCAGAACAGCGCGGTCATGATGCCGCCGAGCAGAACGGATGTCAGAAAAAAGACTCCGACCTGCCGCGCAAAAATTCCGAATCTGATCCCCTTGCCCGCAAAAACGGCGGCGCAAAGGGCCCACGCGCCGAGAAAATCCAAAATCAACTCCCAAACGCCGCCAAGTCCCAAAAGCAGGACCGCGACGGCGTAAAGCCCGCCCAGCGCCGCGCCCAGAAACACCCGCCACCGCCGCGGCTTGATATGTAACAGCAAGGCCGTCAGGTTCAGGCAAAAAAGATCCATACTTGCGTTAACGAAAAAATAAAGATCAACGTAAACGTCCTGCTCCATGGCGCGTTCCCCCTTCGGAAAGTCTGTTTTCAGCATAGCAGAGGGGGGCTGATAAAGCTGTCGAAACCGCGGGGCGAAAAAAATTTTCTTTTCGGCTACCAATTTTCCCGTTCATATGCTATAATAAAGGAAAAGAATCATCCCGTTGGCGCGCCGCGCCGGAAAGAAGGAAAATCATGTCGCTTTGCCATATCCGCTCCCTGCAACAAAAACTGGCCGAAGCGGGCGCCGATGCCGCGCTCCTTGCCGATAAGCTGAACCAGCGTTATCTTTCGGACTTCGATTTTGACGACGGCTACGTGCTTGTGACCGAAAAAAACGCCTACCTGATTACCGATTTCCGCTATATCGAGGCCGCAAAAGCGGCTTCCGCCGACTTTATGGAAGTGGCGGCTCCCGACCGCGGAACGCTGACCGCCTACCTTTGCGACCTGCTCCGCGCCGACGGTTGCAAAACCGTACTGATCGAGGAAGAAACGCTTGCCTACGCCGCGTTTGAACGGACGCGCGAAAAACTCGCCGGGTTTACCGTCAAGCCCGGCGCTTCGGCCATTCTGACCACCCTGCGCCTGTATAAAACCGAGGACGAGCTGGCCGCAATGGCACGCGCACAAGCCATTACCGACGCGGCGTTTGCTCATATCGTCAAGGCCATTCGTCCCGGAGAGATGACCGAGATCGACGTGGCGCTGGAAATGGAATGCTTTATGCGCAGTCACGGGGCGTCGGGGCTGGCGTTCGATACCATCGTGGCCTCGGGAAGCGCCTCTTCCCGTCCGCACGCCGTGCCGCGCAACCAAAAGCTGGAACGCGGATTTTTGACACTGGATTTCGGCGCGAAGGCCGACGGCTACTGCTCGGATATGACCCGCACCATCGTGTTGGGGAAGGCCGACGCCGAAATGAAAAAACTCTACAATACCGTCCTGCGCGCGCAGACCGAGGCGCTTGCCGCCGCGCGCGAAGGCGCCTCCCGTTTTGCGCTTGACAAGATCGCGCGCGACATCATCGATGGCGCGGGCTATCACGGCCGGTTCGGCCATTCGCTGGGTCACGGGGTGGGACTTTTCATTCACGAAGAGCCCCGGCTTGCCCCGGGCGTTGCCCCCGACCTCACGTTAAAACGCGGTCACACCTTTACCGTGGAGCCCGGCATTTATATTGAGGGTCTTTACGGCTGCCGCATCGAGGATATGTGCTGTATCCGCCCCGACGGCTCCATGCACGATTTTACCCAAAGCCCCAAAGAGCTGATCGAAATTTGACCCGCTTTTCCACCGATTTTCAAAAAGGAGTTTCGCCATGCCCGAAGGAAGCGTGAACGTTTGGAACCTGACGCAATATCTGCTTGCCCGCTGGGAATTGACCCCCGGCTCTTTTCCCTATGCCGCGCTTTTGGTGGGCGCCGTGATTTTGTGCGGCGTCATTCCCTATCTTTTGGGCAGTATCAACCCGGCAATTCTGATCTCCAAAGGCATTTATAAGCAGGACGTTCGCACGTTGGGCAGCGGCAACGCCGGAGCCACCAATATGCTCCGCGCTTTCGGCAAAAAGGCCGCCGCGGCAACGCTGATTTTGGATCTTCTGAAAGCCGCTCTTGCCTACTGGTTCGGGTTTTTCCTCTTTCTGGGCATGACCGGCGGCGCCATTGCCGGCTTTTTCGTGGTGCTGGGGCATATCTTTCCGATCTTTGCAAAATTCCGCGGCGGCAAAGGCGTTGCCTGCCTTGCCGTGGTGGCGCTCTGTCAAAGTCCGCTCACTTTTGCCATTGTGCTTGGGATCTGGTTGATCGTGGTGTTGGGTACGCGCTACGTTTCGCTCGGCTCGGTGATGGCCGCCCTGCTCTACCCGCTGATCCTGCGCGCTTTTTTGGGCGCGGCCGACGGTGGAAGCGTGGCCTTTGCCATTGCGGCCGTCATCTTCGTCGTTTTGCGCCACCGGGAAAACCTCAAACGTCTTTGGGCGGGCAAAGAGAACAAACTGCAATTTTCCAAAAAGAAAAAACGGGAGAAAGAGGGGAACGACGATGGAACGGGAACTGCTTGATCTTTCTTTGCTGGCCTTTTCCAAGCGGGCGTTCGTGAAAGCCGTGTTCTCCAAGCCGGCTGACAAGGGCGAGGTCAAAACCGTCGTCACCCCGCGCGAGATCGGCGGGGATCCCGTTTTGTAGGCCGAAACCTTCCGCGCCGACAACAAGGCGCTGCACGAAAATATCGATCCCGAAAACCGCGCGCGCCTGGGCGAGCTGATCGCCGCGCACGGGCAGGTCAACCTGTTTACCACCGCCGGGGAATGCGAACTGCGGCACTCCAAATCCGGCAAAGTGACGCTCTTCGGCGGCGAAAAACTGCGCCGCGCCCTTCTGGGCGGCGAGCCGCCCCGCGTGACCGTTGAGAAAAACAACCGTCAAAAATCCCGCATTCTTTCGGGTAGCGAGCCGTTTCTCCGACTGCTCGGTGTGAGCGACGAGAACGGCCGCGTTTACGACAAAAAACAGCCGAAATTCCGGCAGATCAACCGCTTTTTGGAGCTGATCCGCGATTGCCTGCCCCACCTGCCGGCCGAGGGAACGCTCCGCATTTGCGACCTTTGCTGTGGCAAAAGCTACCTCTCCTTTGCCGTTTACCACTATTTTGCAAACATTTTGGGGCGCGCCGTCCGCATGACCGGCGTGGACCTCAAACCCGACGTGATCGACTTTTGCAACGCCGCCGCACAAAAGCTGGGCTTTAACGGGCTGGAATTTCTGTTCGGCAACGTTGCCGCCTACGAGGCAGGCGAGCACGTGCATCTCGTCCTCTCTCTCCACGCCTGCGATACGGCCACCGACCTGGTGCTTTCCCGCGCCGTGGCGTTCGGAGCCGACGTGATCCTGTCCACCCCCTGCTGTCACCACGAGCTGAACCACGCGCTGGATTGCCCCGCGCTCGGCTTTCTTTCGGAATACTCCATGCTGCGCCAAAAGTTCTGCGACGCCGCCACCGACGCACTCCGGCTGAAATACCTGGAAGCGTGCGGCTACGCCACTTGCGCGCTGGAATTGATCGACCCCGAGGAAACACCCAAAAACATCCTGCTCCGCGGGATCAAGCGCAAAAATTTCGACCCGCAAAGCGCCGAAGCGAAAAAGCTTTGGCAGAATTACGAGTCGGCAAAAACGTTTTTGGTAGGAGAAGGCGATGTTCAAAAAGCTCTTTCACAAAAATCCTAAACCGGGAAGCCGCGCCTACCGCCGCGAAATGGCAAACAAAATCTGCGGGCATCACGTCCGCTACGTCACCGAAAAGCGCGGCGAGACCGACGAGGTGATCGGTCGCGAGGGCTCTCTCGCCCAGCGCGAGGGCGAACTGCTGGTGCATTCCTCTTCCGGCACGCTCTTTCGTTGCCGGATCGACGAAATGGACGCCTGGGAACTGCTCTCCAAGGACGGCGTTACCATCACCGCCCCCGACCTGGAACACGGCGGAACGGTGCGCACCATCGTGGTCTACTACGTTTATTATCGGTAAAACGAAAACCGCCGGAAGCCCCGGCGGTCTTTTGAAATCAAGCGTTTTTCTACCCCATCTCAACGGGAGGAGGTGCTTTCTTGTCGCTTTTGATTGACGAACTGGACTTTGACGTTCGCCGCGCACGCTTTTGCCGCATTGCCGAAGAAACGGCGGCCGCCGCACGCACGCAGGGAGAATACGGCTTTGGCACCTTGCAGGAAAAGCGCCTGCACGCCACCCTGAAAAAGTTTCTTTGCGAAAATACCGACTACCACGAATCCGGCATTGAAGGCACTCGCTACCTTGCCGACGTTCGCCTTGGAAATGAGATTTACGAGGTGCAAACCGGCGATTTTGCCCCGCTCAAAGCGAAACTGCAATACCTTTTGG
>JBGUNW010000057.1:0-4330 GCA_045117555.1 Eubacteriales bacterium | reverse complement strand
GTTTTCTCCCCCTCGCGCTATCCTGTTGCGGTGCCCGAAAAACGCTGCGGGCGCATTCGCGCCGATCCTTGCGCTTTTCGACCGCTGCCACTCCTCGCGTTCCCTTTCCCCGCCACCGGCGGTGGTCGCGCTCGTCCCCCTACTTTCAAAAAACTCCCAAACGAGTTTTGGGAGTTTTTGAAAGGGGCAACACATACTGCTCCGGGTTGGGCTTCCAATTTTTGGGTTTGCAAAACCGGCCTTATAATGCAAAAAAAATAAAGCCCCATTCGGAGCCCCGGCAAGCCGGGTTCCGATTCAGGGGGTTGCAGAAACGACTTTCTAACGCTGAAAAAAAACAAAGCCCCATTCGGAGCAGAAAACATAGCCATTTTCAAAAACCTCAAACCATTGGTTGAGGTTTTTGAAAAAGGGGAGAGCGCGAGAGGGGGAAGAACTTTTTGCAAAAAGTTCTTCCCCCTCTCGCGGCCTATCTCACCAATTCTTACTCAAAATTCAATTCGCCAACCGAGGTAACGGTGGAAGGAAGTGTGGGAGCTTCTTCGAGCGCCAGGTTTTGGAAGGCCTGATCGCCGATGGTTTCCAACCCCTCTTCCAAGGTCAGCACGGAAACCGAGGAGCAGTTCAAAAACGCGCCCTTCTCAATGGTTTTGATATAGCCGGGAATGTGAAGCTCTTGGAGCGATTTGCAAAACGCGAACGCGCTTTGAGGAATGACCGAAAGCGCGGAAGTTTCGGCAAAGTTCAGCTCTTCCATTTCAACGCACTTATAAAAGGCGCCAACGCCCAGCTCGGCAACTGCGGCGGGCAGGGTAAACGAATAGAGGTTGTTGCATTCTTCAAACGCGAATTTGCCGATCGAGGTTACCGTTTCGGGCAGGACGACCTCAAAAATTTCGGAGTGTTGACGGAAAGCACCGTCGGCAATTTTAACAACCGTTTTGCCGGCCAGCTTTTCGGGAACGACCACAACGTGGGGGTCCAGGCAGCGCACGTAGGATTGCGTTTCGTCGTCGGGCGCGGCGGTGGAACCTTTGGTTTGGGAATAGAAAGCGGTGATCATAACCGATTCGCTGTCCACGCTTTCAAAGGTATAGCAATCGTAAATGGTGGCGCGGCTCACGGTTTGCACGTTGCCGTTGGTATCCATACTAATCACGCGCTCAAAGGTGGGAGCAACCGAATCGTCTTTTTCCAAATCGCTCTGTTTGCCGGAGTTGTTCTTTTTGCCGCAGGCGGCAAACGCCGCAACCGCGAGAACAAGCGCCAAAAGAAGCGCAAAACACTTTTTCATCATTTTCTCGTTCCTTTCCGAATGGAATACAGAATTATTTTAGCACAATCCCAAAAAAAAGTCAATAGTTCGGGGCGGGATTTTGTTTTTTCTTGACAAGAATCTCTTTTCATGGTAGAATAGAATAAATTGTGATCCGCGCGCGGGCGCGGAGAAAAAGAAACTGGGAGAAAGAAATGCTTGCTTCGGTTTACAGCGCGGGAATTTCCGGCATTGACGGCTTTGCGGTAACGGTGGAATGCAACCAGTCGCCCTCGGAAAACGTGCGGTTTGACATTGTGGGGCTGCCCGACCTTGCCATTCGCGAGGCGAAGGAGCGCGTCTTGAGCGCGCTACGCAATTCGGGCGTCCGGTTCCCGGACGCGAAGATCACCGTTAATTTAGCCCCTGCCGACCGCAAAAAGGAAGGCACGGGCTTTGACGCGGCCATTCTCACCGCCGTTTCGGTATGCTCGGGCGCGCTCTCCGGCGTAAATTTCGCAAACAAGTGCATTATCGGCGAGCTTTCTCTTTCGGGCGAACTGCGCCCGGTAAACGGCGTGCTTTGTATGTGCGTCGCGGCGAAAGCGGCGGGACTTTCCGAGGTTTACGTTCCGGTGCAAAACGCCGCCGAGGCCGCGGCGGTAGAGGGCGTTTCGGTTTACGCCGTTCCCACCGTCAAGGCGCTGTTTGACCACCTGACGGGAAAAGCAAAAATGCCCCCGGTGCGTCCGGCGACGCCATTTGACGACGCCGACCAGACCTACGCCGAGGATTTTTCGGACGTTCGCGGTCAGCTTCAAGCCAAGCGCGCCATGGAGATCGCCGCGGCGGGCGGGCACAACATTCTGCTCATCGGCCCTCCGGGCACCGGCAAATCCATGCTGGCCAAGCGGTTGCCTTCCATTCTGCCGCCCATGACCTTTCCCGAGGCCATTGAAACCACCAAGATCCACTCGGTTGCCGGAACGCTGACGGCCGGGCAGTCGCTCCTTTTGCGCCGCCCCTTCCGCGCCCCGCACCATACTATGAGCCCGGTCAGTCTGGTGGGCGGCGGCGCCAATCCCGCGCCCGGCGAGGTCTCGCTGGCGCACAACGGCGTGCTGTTTTTGGATGAACTACCCGAGTTTCCCAAAGTGGTCACCGATTCGCTCCGGCAGCCGCTGGAAGACCGCAAAGTGACCATTACGCGCGCGTCGGGCCGGGTAACTTTTCCATGCTCGTTTATGCTGGTTGCGGCCATGAACCCCTGCCGGTGCGGCTATTTCGGCCACCCGACCCACCCCTGCACCTGCAAAGCCGGCGACGTGGCGCGCTATCTTTCGCGCGTGAGCGGCCCTTTGATGGATCGCATTGATATTCAGATCGAGCTTCCGTCGCTCCCCTACGAAACCATTTCCACGGCCGATGAAAAGGCCGAACGTTCCGAGGTTATCCGCGCCCGCGTGATCGCCGCGCGCAAATTTGCCCGCGAGCGCATGGCCGACCGCCCCGATATTTTCTGCAACGCCCAGCTTGACCCCGCCGGCATTCACCGCTATTGCGGCGTGGACGCCGCGGCATCGGCGCTTTTGAAAACCGCCTACGAAAAACTGGGTTTGAGCGCGCGCGGTTACGACCGCGTCCTGCGCGTGGCGCGTACCATTGCCGATCTTGCCGGAAGCGATACCATCGGTATGGAACACGTTGCCGAGGCGATCCAACTGCGCTCGCTGGATCGCAAATACCTGCGCTGACCGAAAATACAAATCCTTTTTTGTCGCTTTTTCTTGACAGCGGCGGGAAGGAATGCTATAATAAAAAAGTAGATTCAAGTTCGGGAAAGGAGGGGGAAACGCATGGCGTTTTTCGATATGCACGCGCATTTCCTTTGCGGCGTTGATGACGGCGCGAAGGACGAGCAAGAATCGCACAAGCTGCTGCGGATGGCGTATGAGGACGGCGCCCGCGCCATTTGCCTGACGCCGCATTTCAACCCCTACCTGTTCGGCGATACGTCGGCCGCTTCGGAGCGCGCGTTCGCGCGCCTGCGCGACTACGCCGCCGAGGAGTTCCCCGATCTTGCCCTCTACCTCGGCCACGAGCTTGGGTATTACGACGCCTGTCTTTCGGCGTTGAGAGAAGGCCGCTGCCGCACGCTTGCCGGCAGCCGCTACCTTTTGGTGGATTTTCCCGCCGGGGTCTCCTTTGCCGTTTTGCGGCAGGGAATGGATCGGCTTTTGCAAATGGGTTACACACCCGTTTTGGCGCACGCCGAACGCTACCGCGCGCTCCGCTTCCGCCTGAAATGGCTTGCCGAGTTCGTTGCCTACGGCGGGCTCGTCCAGCTCAACGCGGGCAGCGCCGTTGGCGAGTTTGGAAAATTCGAGCAAAAACAGTTTAAAAAGATCGTTCAGCTGGGGCTGGCGCACGTTATTTCTTCGGATGGACATAACACCGATACCCGCAAACCGCTCATGTCGGTCTGCCTGCCCGTCCTGGAAGAGTTGACCGATCCCGCCGCCGTCCGCCGCCTGACTTGGGATAACGCTTACGCGATTGTGCATAATGAAAGGTTTTAGGGAGAAGGGCGAAGGCCGCGAGAGGGGGAAGAACTTTTTTGCAAAAAGTTCTTCCCCCTCTCGCGGCTGAATCTTTTATTCATCCAAAACGATGTTTCCGTCGGTGCAATGAACGGTAACGGGGTGATCGGCTTCCAGCCATGTGGATTTCCAGTGTTTCAGCCCGCTGTTCCAATCTTCCTGCGTGCCGTCATAGAAAATATCGGTCAGCGCGGTGCAACCCTTGAAAACTTCGGAGCCAATCGAAAAAAGGGCCTTGGACAGGGTCACCTTTTTCAGCCCTGTGCAATTTTCAAACGCATACATGGCAATTCCTTCCACACTGCTGGGAATTTCAATTTCGGTCAAGCCGGTGCAGCCCTCAAACGCCGAACCGTTGATGACTTCGATCGTGGGGGGAATGGTCACTTTTTTCAGGTTGGTATGATTAACAAAGCCGAAGGAGCCGATCTGGGTGATCAGATTGCCGTCCGGTGTAACGGTCGGGATAACCAAT
>JBGUNW010000056.1:0-4424 GCA_045117555.1 Eubacteriales bacterium | reverse complement strand
GCACGCCGCCGGTCACGCTGACGCCGATGATAGAGAAAAAGTCCAGTTTGCGTAAAATTGCCATAGCGGCAAGACTCAAAACCCCGCCCGCCAAACTGTAAGCAAAGGTCATCGGATTGCCGAATAACAGGGAAACGGCAACCATACGCACCAGCGATACGGCGGCGGCCTCTTTGACCCCCATGCGGTAAAGCACAAAGATGATGACGATATTGGGCAACCCCAGCTTAATGCCGGGAACCGCGGAAAAGAGCGGGGGCAGCAATACTTCCACCCAGGCAAGCACCATGGCAATGGCGGTAAATAGTCCCAAAAGGGCAAGCTTTTGCGTTCGCTTTTTCATGCCGCCCTCCCTACGTTACAATATCGAGGCCTGTTTCGTCGCCGGGTCCGGCACTTTTGACGGTGATAACCACCTTGTGCGGCAGACAGACGATGCTTTCGCCTTGCCGGAAAATGGGGCTGTGCGCGGCGCAAATCCCATCGCGGCAGGTGGCGGTTTCCACATAGGCCTTTCCGTCCTTAATAACCAGCAGGTTCAGCTCTTTTCCACCCTCGCCGGTGCGAATTTCCACCGTGCGATCGGTTGAAAGGGCATAGGTGCCGTAGGTTTTTCCGTCCACCTCCACCACAACGGTGTCACCCGCGCCGCGGAACAGCCAAAAGGCGAGTCCCGCGAGCACAAGAACGACTACCAGCGCCGCAATGAGAATGAGATCGTTGCGGAGCTTGCGTTTTTTCGTTTCGGGTTTCGGCGTTTCTTTCGTTTGATCCATAAAAATTACTTGTTCGCGCCTTCGACGATCTCGCGCGGATCAACCCCTTCTGGAAGATCCGGGAAGATCACGCGCTTCATGCAGCCGGTGGGGCAGGCCTCGGCGCACGCGCCGCAGCCAACACACTTGGAGTAGTCGATTTTTGCAAGGTTGTTTTCCACGGTCACAGCGCCGTTGGGGCAAACTTTTTCGCATTTTTTGCAACCAATGCAGGCGTTTTTGCAGTTTTTGCGCGCGTCGGCGCCCTTTTCCTGATTGTTGCACATGACCACGTCGGTGGTTTCCTGCGGGATCATCGAAATCAGGTGTTTGGGGCAAATGGTTTGGCAAAGCCCGCAGCCAAGGCACCGTTCGGTGTCCACGTGCGCAATCCCGTCTTTCAGGCAAATTGCTCCGGCGGGGCAGGCCGCGGCGCAGTCGCCCAGACCAATGCACCCGAACCGGCAGGCGTCGGGTCCGGCGTACAGCATTGCGGCGGCTTTGCAGGTGGGAATGCCGGTGTAATCGGCTTTCCGGGCGGTGGCTTCACAGTTGCCGTTGCAATGCACAAAGGCAACCACATCCTCGGGCGTTTCCACTTCAATTCCGAGTACTTCGCCCAGCTCGCGGGCGGTCGCCTCGGCGCCGGGAACGCAAAGGTTGGGTTTTGCCGAGCCGTCGGCCACGGCGGCGGCGTAATCGTCGCACCCTTTATAGCCGCAAGCGCCGCAGTTCACGCCCAGCAGGCAGGCGCGAACGGCTTTTACTTTTTCATTTTCTTTCGTTGCAAAAAAGTGGGAGACGAGGGCGAGAAGCACGCCGAGAATCAGCGCAATTCCGGCAACAACGCCGAACGCAATCAAAATATCAATTCCCATATTCGCGCCTCCTTATCCGAAAAGTTTATCCACAATGCCCGCAAAGCCCATAAAGGCGAGCGAGAGGAAGGATGCGGCAATCAGCGTAGAGCCAAGCCCGCGGAAGGGCTTGGGAATGTTGCTTTCCTCAATGCGCGAGCGAAGCCCGGAGAACAGCACCATAGCAAGCAAAAATCCGAGACCCACGCCAAGAGAGCTGACCATGGATTCAAGGAAATTGTAGCCGTCGGTAATATTGTTAATGGCAACACCGAGAACGGCGCAGTTGGTGGTAATGAGCGGCAGATAGACGCCCAACCCCTTGTGGAGCGTGGGAATAAAGCGTTTGAGCAGCAGTTCCAGCATTTGCACCAGTGAGGCAATGACCAAAATGAACACAATGGTTTGCATATAGCCAAGGCCAACTTTATCAAGCAGGAAATATTGAATCGGCCATGTTACGGCGGTTGCAAGGAGCATGACCACCGTTACGGCAACGCCCATTCCGGTTGCCTGATCCAGCTTTTTGGAAACGCCCAAAAACGGACAAATACCAAGGAAACGGGAAAGCACGTAGTTGTTGACCAACACGGAGGAAAGAAGAATAAACATCAACGTTTTAAACATGATTAAGCATCTCCTTTCTCAACGTTTGCGGCGGAGGGCTCGGCAGCGGACGGAGCATCCGTTTTTTCAGTTGATTCGCAGCTGCCGGTTTGGCAGTTTGCCGCGTTAGGGCAAGCGGCGCAGGAAAAACTCTTCTTCAAGGGCGCTTTGCCGCGGGTGATGACATAGACCAGCGCGATCAGACAGCCGTAAACCAGCAGACCGCCCGGGGCTTTGACCAAAAACCCGATTTTGTAGGGTTCCAGGAAGGGAATTGCAATTCCGGCAAAGGAAGCGTTGCCGAACACTTCGCGAATGGTGGACATTGCAAGGAGCGCAATGGTAAAGCCAAGACCCATGCCAATGCCGTCGAGTGCCGATTTGCCAACGTTGTTTTTGCCCGCAAACATTTCGGCGCGGCCGAGGATAATGCAGTTTACGGTAATGAGCGGCAGGTAAACGCCAAGCATTTCGTAAAGGGCGGGGAAGAATGCCTGCACGATCATTTGCACAATGGTAACGAATCCGGCAATCACCACAATGTAGCAAGGAATGCGTACGTTATCGGGAATGATTTTGCGGAGCAGGGAGATGAGAATGTTGGAGCAAACCAAAACCACGAGCGCCGCGATACCCATACCAAACGCGCCCAGAACGTTGGTGGTGGTTGCCAGGGTGGGGCAGGTGCCGAGGATGAGAACGAACACGGGATTTTCTTTTAAGAGTCCTTTCAGGAGGATTGATAAATTGCCGTTCTTTTTCATTGTTCCGCTCCTCCTTTCAGAATTTTCACCGCTTTAAAGGCGTTTTCAATCGCTTTGAGGTATCCGTTGGTGGTGTAAGTTGCGCCGGAGATCGCGTCGATCTCGCGGTAGGTTTCTTCGGTTTTGCCGTCAAACTGACCGTAGAAGGATTCCTTCGCGCAAGCGTCGCCAATGCCGACGGACTCCGCCTGGTAAGCCGTCAGAGTATCGATAATCGTTCCGTCCGGCGTAATGGAAACGCGAACCAGAATGTATTCGCCCGAGGGATGGCTATATTCTTCTCTGTAACCTTCTATTCCGTACCCTGCGCCTTCCACTTCCAAAACAAAGTTTCCGGTAGCGGTTCTAGTTGCCTTTTTGAGTCGCTTGGATAGGCCTTCATAGGCGGTAAGATCAATCTCTTCCATTTCCGAAGCCGAAAGGATGGCGTGCGCCGCGGCAACGGTTGCGTTGTCGCTCGTGTCGCCGGTGGGAACACCGTAGAAGTCCTCACCGATCACATAAACGAATCCTGCGCCGTTGTCGGCGGTGTAAACCGCGTCAATGCCTTCGATCACTTCCACGATAAAGAGTTTGGTAAACTTGCCTTCTCCGGCAGGGAGTGCGGCGGAAAGATTTTCCGCAAGGATTTCCTCGGGGGTGCGAATATCCACCGAGCCGCCGCCAAGGATGATTGCCGCGTTCAGCGCGTCCTTTACCGCGTTTTTGTAAGCGGCGGTGGTCATGGTGGTGCCCGAAACGGTATCTACGGTCAGTACGTCGTCAACCGATTTTCCAACGAGCTTATCGCCGTATGTTTTTTCCTCTGCCTTCGTTTCTTCGGAGCTGATACATTTTGCACCGCTCACCGTGCCGTCGGCGTTCACACCGCACATAATGATGAAACGAGGGGCATAGCCGGCGGTTTCCAGTTTGAAAACGTAACCGCCGTTCTTTACTTTGTATGCTTCGGAAACGGTTTTTGGAAGCGTATAAGAGCCAAGATCCATTTTTTCAAAGCCCTCGCCGTTCGGCATGACTTCCAGCAAAGCCGCGTTTTCTGCGGCTTCCCGGTTCTTTTTAATTACGGGCGCGGTAAAATAATTGGTCAGTCCGAGCAGAATTGCCATCACGGCGCAAATGCCGACCAGGGAGAGAATGCTGGATAACGATTTTTTCATTGCTTTTTTCCTCCCGTTCCGAAAACTTTATGCTTTGTCCAGGAGTTGATGTAGGGGGTAAGAATGTTCATAAACAGAATGGCGAACGAAACACCCTCCGGATAGGTGCCGAAAGAGCGGATCAAAAAGGTGATCAAGCCCGCGCCTACGCCGAAGATGATCTTTCCCCAAGCCGTTACCGGGCTGGTTACGTAGTCGGTCGCCATAAAGATCGCGCCGATGAAAAGACCGCCCGAAAGAATCATGGAAAGCGCGGCGAGCGCGTTGAATCCTTCCATAAAG
>JBGUNW010000055.1:0-2617 GCA_045117555.1 Eubacteriales bacterium | reverse complement strand
CTGTTGATTTTCGGTGTCCTGATTTTTATTCACGAATTAGGGCACTTTTTGGTCGCGCGCGCATTTGGCGTAAAAATTCTGGAATTTTCCATCGGCATGGGCCCAAAGCTGATTTCGGTAACCTCTAAAAAGAGCGGCACACGGTATTCCTTGCGGCTGATCCCCATTGGCGGCTTTGTCAGTATGCTGGGGGAAAACGGCATGGAGGCCGTTCAAGGGCCGCAAAAGGTTGAAAGTGCCGCCAATCCCCAAGAACCCATTTTCGTAAACGATCTTCAAGCGGAAAACTGCGAAAGTACCGCAAAAAACGCCGAATCAGCAAACGAAGAACCTGTAAAGCGGGAAATAGACCCCGAACTTGCAAAACACGCGTATTGCAACAAAAGCGTTTGGATCCGTATTCTCATTTCGCTTGCGGGGCCTTTGATGAACCTTTTGCTCGGCTTTCTTTTAATGATGGTGCTGGTCATTTCCGCCGGGCCGAACGCGGTTGCCACAACGCAGGTTGCCGGATTTTACGTGACCTACGGAGCCGATGAATCCTATGAGGGCTTGCAAAAAGGGGATTATCTTTACGCGATCAAGGACGGCCCCGAAGATACGGATGAAACCGACGATATCCGCATCGTTTCCTTGGAACAGCTCAAAGAAGCCGCCAAAAACAGTTCCAACGGGAAAATTACTGTTTCCGTTTTGCGGTTGAACGAAGCCGGCACCGATACTATAACGCCTTACCCGGTTTTCACCCTCTATTTGTCCGACGACGTACTTGAAGAAAAATTTGAAACCTCGCTCAGCGCAAAATCGGGTCTGCAAATCAATGACGTCATTTTAAAAGTTAACAATACCGGCGTACACACTTTCGATCAGCTCTCTTACGAGATCATGAATCAAGGATATCAGCCGTTCAGTCTGACGGTACGCAGAAACGGGGAAAAGGTTGTCCTTTTCAACGTCGTTGTCCCGGTAGCGGCTTCGGACGGTATTTCCTTCGGCGACGTTGACTTTTTAATTTACCGAGAAGCGAACTTCCATTTCGGAACCATTCTCAAACACACCTTTTTCCGCTCGGTTTCCACGGTGAAAATGGTGTTTGACTCCATTAAAGGGCTGTTTACCCACCGCTACGGATTTGAGGCCGTTTCCGGCCCGATCGGAATTACAAAAACGATTTCGGACGTTGCAAAAAGCGGGCAAACGCTCAATTTGCTCTATTTGGTGATCGTCATTTCCATTAACCTCGGCATAATGAACCTGTTGCCGTTGCCCGCGCTGGACGGCGGACACCTGCTTTTGTACGTGATCGAGGCCATCCGCCGCAAACCGATCAAGCGGGAAGTGGAAGGGATCATCAATTTCGCCGGCTTGATCCTTATTTTGATCCTTGCCGTTATCATTGCCGTAAAGGATATTATTTCGTTATGATTTATAATCACATTCGCAGAAAGGCAAAGGAGCTTGCAATCGGTTCCGTTAAAATCGGCGGGAACAATCCCATTGCCATTCAATCCATGACCAATACCGATCCGCACGATTTTGAAGCGATCATCGGTCAAATTCAAGCTTTGGAAGCGGCGGGGTGCAACATTGTTCGCATCACTGTTCCGACGATCGAAGCGGCCGAGGCGATCCTTGCCGTTCGCAAAGCCGGAATCGAGCTTCCCGTGGTTGCCGATATTCATTTCGATTATCGCATTGCGCTTCGCTGCGCCGAACTCGGGTTTGATAAAATTCGTATCAACCCCGGCAACATCGGGGATGACGAGCGCGTGCGCGAGGTCGCAAATGCCTGCCGCAAACGGAAAATTCCGATCCGCATCGGCGTTAACGGCGGATCGCTGGAAAAACACATTCTGGAAAAATACGGTGCGCCAACGCCGGAGGCGCTTTGCGAGAGCGCGCGCTACCATATTTCGCTTTTGGAACGATTTGATTTTACCGATATTGCGGTTTCAATCAAGGCGTCCACCGTTCCCGATATGATCGCGGCAAACCGTCTTTTGGCGGCTGCTTGCCCCTATCCCTTACACCTTGGCGTTACCGAGGCGGGCGGGGGGACCCGTGCGCTGGTCAAAAGCGCGATCGGGATCGGTTCGCTCCTTGCCGACGGAATCGGCGATACCATTCGCGTTTCCCTGACAGACGATCCCACCGAGGAAGTCTTCGCCGCCAAACAAATTTTGCAGGCGCTTGGAATTGAAGGTCAACGCGGTTTGGATATTGTCAGTTGTCCCACCTGCGGCAGGACCAAAATTGATTTGATCCCGCTGGTCAAACAATTTGAGAATGCCGTAAGAAAAGAAGGATTGGACAAGCTCCCCTTGAAAGTTGCTTTAATGGGTTGCGTTGTCAACGGGCCGGGCGAGGCAAGGGAAGCCGATATCGGCATTGCCGGCGGCGTTGGAGAGGCAGTTTTGTTCCGCCGGGGACAAATTCTTGCTAAAATTCCGGAAGAAAAGATTATTGAAACGTTAATTGCCGAATTGAAAAAAACAGCCGGCGAACAAGGAGTTCTATGAGCAAAACGTTGCTTGAAATCCTGAATAAATACCAGCCGAACGAGGAAATTGCACAGCTTTTGCTAACGGCCGACCCGGATTCCATTCGCATTCGCGCC
>JBGUNW010000054.1:0-5119 GCA_045117555.1 Eubacteriales bacterium | reverse complement strand
GGGCCGTTATGATCCTGTTGCGGTGCCCGAAATTTGTTTTACTCGCTGTTCGCTCGCTTCAAATTTCGACCGCGGCCACTCGCCCTCGCTCGCTTTCTCCGCCACCGGCGGCGCTCGCAGGGCTCCCCACTTCGATATGCTTCCGTATATGTTAAACTCAACAAGCGAGATTAACCTGTCAATTTTCGTGACATGCACCATTATACCACAATCTTTCGTTCAGGTCAATACTTTTTTGGGAAAATTTCGTCCCATTTTTCTCCGCTTTATTTTTTTGAAAAAAGGGTTGACAAACAAAAAGGATTGTGATATAATATCTCCGTTCCGAAAGCGAAATCGCGGCGGACGTTGTTCGCTGGTGTGGCTCAATGGCAGAGCAGCTGATTTGTAATCAGCAGGTTGTTGGTTCGACTCCGATCACCAGCTCCAAAGAGTCTACGCTTTCGTGGACTCTCAATAATGGGAGATTTCCCGAGTGGCCAAAGGGGGCAGACTGTAAATCTGTTGCTTTTCAGCTTCGGTGGTCCGAATCCACCATCTCCCACCAAAACCGGACCGGTAACCGATACGATGTGTCGATTACCGGTTCGGTTTATTTAATTTTGAAAAGCATTGTAACTCTTGATTTTCCGATTTTTCACGCGAAGCTCGGCCGGCATTTTGGTGCGGGTAAGAGGACTTGAACCGACCACAACCTCGCGCGCTTGCATGGCGGAAGGGGAAGGCTTGCGTTGCTCGGGTGACTTGCCGTGCAAGTCGGCGGGGTTCTGCGTGGCCAATTACCCAAACAACAAAAAAAGGCGGCTGTTGCCGCCTTTTTTCATTGGTGCGGGTAAGAGGACTTGAACCTCCACGAAGTTGCCCCCACTAGAACCTGAATCTAGCGCGTCTGCCAATTCCGCCATACCCGCGAATGTTATGGAGCCGGTATGGCGGAATTTCAACGCACATACCCGCGAATGTTATGAGCCGGTATGGCGGAATTTCAACGCACATACCCGCATAGAAGGGAATAGGTAAAAGTGAAAAGGTACTTTTACCGATTCGTTTTTCCTTTCATTTTTACTCGGAGTTTGGTCTCCGAGGCGGGGCTTGTGACAGCCGTTCAGGCAAAGAAATTCACCAATCCGCAACGCTTGATCTTTCAATCAGGCAAGGGATATTATAACATACCGCAATCTGTTTGTCAATACCTTTTTTGATTTTTTGCAGGCGGCTTTTTCCTCTTTTTTTACGAAATAGCCGGAAGAAATTTGACTTTGCTTTTCCTCCGGCTTTTTTTATGTTTCCTTTTCGTTCAATTCTTCCGTTTCCGCCGGCGGTATCGGCGCTGCCGGTGTTTCTTCCCTTTGCACGGGGATCGAATTTTCCGAACGCTGCGTGTCCTCTTGTGTTGTTTCCGCCGCTTCCGGCTTCGACGTTTCCGGCTCCGGCGCTGCCGACGGGGTTTCTTTTTCGGCAAGCGCCTTTTCTTCCAGCGCGAGGGCTACGCGGCGCAGATTTTCGCGGATCTGCTCCGCCGATTTCAACTTGTTCCGCTTGGTCAGAACGCGCACCGATTCGCCGATCTCCCGGCGCAGTTCTTCCCGGCGTTCCGGCGCGGTTGCGGGCGAGGAGAACTCGGCCAGCATTTGGGAAAGCTCCAATTCGGCGCGATAGATGATTTGCGTGTTTTCAGGCGTTCTCCACCGCTTTTTCTTGCGGCCGAGAAAGTGCGTTCCCTCGGAAACAACCACCGTTGCCAGACTTGAGCACCCCGAAAAGACGCCGACGCCGATTTTTGCACGCGCGTTGGGAAGGATGACCGTTTCCAAACTTTTGCAGTTTGCAAACGCCCACGCTTCCATTTGCTCCATGCGGTAGGGAAAGCTGATGCTGGTTAAAACCGAGCAGTTCTCAAACGCACGGGTTTGTATTTTTTTCAGATCACGCGGTAAATAGACCGATTTGAGCGAGGTGCAGCCGAAAAACGCGCGATCGCCGATCAATTCCAGCGAGTCGGGTATACGAATGGTTTGCAGTGCCGCACAATGCAGGAAGGTTTCATCCTCCAAAAGTCCGATTGAGGCGTTCAACTCAATGGTTTGCAGGGCGCCGTCATAGGCGAACGCCTGCCGCCCGATGCTTTTCACGTTTGCGGGAACAACAATTTTGGAAAGCGAGGTGCAGGCCGAAAACGCCCCTTGGCCAATGCTTTCCAACCCTTCCGGCAATTCCACCTCGGCGAGCGATTTGCAGGCGCAAAACGCATAGCTGCCAATGGCTTTGATCCCTTTCGGCACCACCACTTTTTCCAGGGACGCACAGCAGGAAAAGGCGTAGTTCCCCAAAAAGCCGGTGCTTTCAGGAATTTGAAAATCTTTCAGGGAAGCGCATCCGCTGAACGCGCCGCGCCCGATATAGGTCACGCTTTCGGGCAACTCCAATCCTTCCAGCGCCGCGCATCGGGAGAAAGCGAAACTGCTGATCGAGCGCAGCTTGTCAAATACTTTCAGCTTTTTGAGCGAGGTGCAGTCGAAAAAGGTTTTGGAATAGATGTTCAAAATCCCTTCCGGGAGGGTCAGCTCTTCCAGCGAGGAGCAACCCGAAAAAGCGCCTGCGCCGATGGATTTGAGTTCGGCGGGCAGGGAAACGGTTTTGAGCGAGCGGCAATCGCGGAAGGCGTTTTCGCCAATGGCGTAAACGGAGCGCGGCAAAAGGAGGGTTGCAAGCTCCTCACAATCCGAAAACGCCTCGTCGCCGATCTCGTGCAGTACGCCCGAAAAGTTGACCCGGTGCAGCTTGCGGCACCCGCTGAACGCGTTTGCGTGGATAGAGGTGACCTGCGGGCCGAGCGTGATCTCCACGATCTTTTTGCAATCGCGAAAAGCGTCCACCGCGATAATGGTGACCGAATCGGGAACGGTGAAGGCGGTATCGTCGCCGTAGTAGCGGATCAGTTCGCCGTTGCGGATTTCGCAAATGCGGGAGATCGGTATTTTCTTTTGCTGTTTCGTCTTTTTCTCCATGTTCGGTTTGTCCCTTTTTCAGGTTCAGGTTTTGGAGGGGTCAAGCCCCATTTCCAGCATCAGTTTGCGGTTAAATTCCGCGGCGGTGTTGTAACCCATGCGCTTTTGGCGGTTGTTCATGGCCGCAATTTCCAAAATAATGGCAAGGTTCCGGCCGGGGCGAACGGGTACGGTGACCGAAGGGATCTCCAACCCCAGAATGTTGACGTGTTCTTCCTCCATGCCCAGGCGGTCGTACATTTTGCCTTCCACCCAGCTCTCCATTTGAATAACCAGATCAATCCGTTCGGCTTCTTTAATGGCGCCCATACCAAACAGCCGGCGAACGTCCACAATTCCAATGCCGCGCAGTTCCACGTAGTGGCGGATCATTTCCGGTGCCGACCCCACCAGCGTTTTTTCGGAAACGCGCTTGATTTCCACGGCGTCGTCGGCGATCAGGCGGTGGCCTCTTTTTACAAGCTCAATGGCGGTTTCGCTCTTGCCCACGCCGCTGTCGCCCAAAAGGAGCAGACCTTCGCCGTAAACCTCTACCAGTACGCCGTGGCGGGTGATGCGCGGAGCAAGGTGATTGTTCAACGAAGCGATCAGACTGGACATGATCGGGCTGGTTTTCACCGGTGTGCGGAGCACGGGAACGTGCCGCAGTTTCGCACGCTCCAAAAGCACTTCGTCCACGGGCAGATCGCGCGTGTAAAGAATGACTGCCGGAAGGGCGTCCACAAATTTTTCCAGCATTTCCTTCTTTTTTTCGGGGGAAAGCGATTGCAAATAGCGCGTTTCGGCCTCGCCCACCAGTTCAATGCGCTCTTTGTCAAAAACATCGTAAAAGCCGGCAAGCGCAAGACCCGGGCGGTTGACCTCCGGCGTTTCGATCAGAATTTCCTCAAAGTTTTCGGGGCGCACCAGCACTTCGAATTTAAATTCTTCAACAATTTTGGAAAGCGCAATTTTGTATTTTTTCTTCATAAAAACGCCCTTCCTTTCTTTCCGTTTCGGAAAAAATCTTTCTGTCTTGATTGTATTATATCATAATTTCCGCGCTTTGCAAACATTTTCATAAAAAATCTTTTTTTGTTATTCATAAAACGTACACAACTTTGGTGTACAATAAAACAAAGCATTTGAAAGGAAGGCCGCGGAAATGAAAAAACGCTTGCTTTGCGTATCGTTGATCACCGTTTTGCTGTTGGGCGCGCTGGGCGGGTGTGCAAACAAGGAAAAACAGGTTGTCGGCTCCTGCGCGGGATACGACGTTCTTTATGAAGAACTGCGCTTCGCGGCACTCTCCGAACGCGAAGGAAAGTCCGGCGTCGAGCTGGAAGCGGCGGTTGCCGATCGGATTGCTGCCGACTACGCCGTTCTTACCGCCGCGAAGGCGTATTTCCCCGATTTGACGATCGGGGACCCCGAAATTCAAAAAGCGGTGGACGACGCGGTAGAGGAAGCGATCGGATCTTACGGCGGCAAAAAGGAATACAAAAATTTTTTGAAAGAGCACAACCTGACCGAAAGTTACGCGCGCCTGTTGCTGGCGCGGGCTGAGATTGAACTGAAATGGAAAGAGCGGCTGGAAGCCGAATTGTTCGAGGGGAGCGAGCTGGAAACCGAGGCGGCGTTCTCCGCTTGGCTCCAAGCCGGAAATCTTGTGCGCGTGCGTAGAGTTATCACCGAAAGCGAGATTGCCGCGCAGGAAATCCGCAACGATTTAATGGCGGGAAAAACGATTGAAACCGTCGCCCGGGGCAGGGATGGGGTAGATGTTTCCGCCAAGTTCTATCTGGTGCGGGGATACTCCGCCGACGAAGATTTGGAAGCCGACTCCCTTGCGCTGTCCCGTGAAAACCCGGTTGGGGAAATTCTTGAAACCGAGACCGGTTATCGGTTCTTGATTTTGGAAGAAGTTGATTTTGAAACCTTTGCCGCATATCAACTTTCCACCTATTATCAAAATATGCGGAACGCCATATACGAGCCGGAGCGCGCCGCCCGCCTTGCCGCCGCGGCCGCCGCAAACCCCTACGTTGCCAACGAGTTTGGAAAGTCGATCGATTTGGCGATAATGAAATAACGGAAGATAAAACCGGGGGGGCGCGCCCTGTATCGCGGGC
>JBGUNW010000053.1:0-3838 GCA_045117555.1 Eubacteriales bacterium | reverse complement strand
GTTATAATACTGTTGAGGTAAACCTCTTTTTTTTCGTCTGTGCTTAATTTTTCCCACACGTCGAGCAGGAAGTCCTCGGGCTTTGTCATTTTGTCCCCCTTAAATTGTTTAATAGTTCCGTGGCGTTTTTCTCGAGCGCCTCGACGAGTTCCGGCTCATGCTTGCGCAGCATTGCCACGAGTTCCGGGTTAGTTATCGACAAGCGCGTATAATTCGCCCATATCTCGGCGGCTTGGTGCGCCAGCTCCGAGAAGTAATACGACGTGCCGTGGCCGTATACTACTACGTGGTTATGCTGGTAACGACCCTCGCTCAATGCGTCGTAAATATCCATAAGCGCGTCGACGCCGTTTATAGCGTCGCGCTGTGCAAGGTCTGCCTCGAGTTTTGCGGCGCGGTTTATCGCGTCCCATTGTTTCGAGTATTCTTTCCAACCTATCTCGCCGGCCTTGTATCTCTCGCTTAATATATTATGTTTTGCGGTTCGTTCTGTAAATATTTTTTTCTGTATTGCGTCTATCTCGTCGCTTTTCTTTTTGAATAGTTCCGCAACCTCTGTCGGGATCTCGCCGCTATTATATTTACGCGCTTTTTTAATTGCCTCGCGTACGTGAATAAAACTACCTTGGCCGTTTACGCCTGCGTCCGCGCCCAGCGTGTCGAGTAAGTGCCCGATTTCGTGAATATTCGTGCCCGCCTTGCCGATTATATTAGCGTCGTTTTTTAATAACTTGTTTATCGTCAATTGGAGTTCGCCGTTTGAGTAGTGCGTGAGCTTATGGCCGCTTTGAGAATTGCGTATAGTTACGCCCTTGCTCAAGCTCGAGTTATTCATGTAATTAAATAACTCCTTTACGGTGTCGTCGGCGTTTGGCTGCGCGTTGATGTATTTTATTAACTCGGCCGTGCTCTCGGTGTTTATTTTGTTTTTTGTAAACGCGTCGGTAAATCCCGATACGTCAACTTTTACGCCCTTGCTTGCTGCTGCAGGTGCGGCGGGCGCGGCTGGTGTCGGCGCCCCGGTCGTCTTGAGTTTATCGGCTGCCGCCTGCGTTGCTGCGTCAAATATCCCGCGCGGCTGTGTGCCGTCGATAGTTCCCACAAATTCGCGGGCGCGGTCGCGTGCTACTCCGGTCTGTTTTGTGAAGTCTTTTATTTTTGTCTGCCACTCGCCGATTTTCTCACGGGCTGCGGTATTATCTACGCCGCCGGCCTCTTGCACGATTGCGCGGCGCTTGTACTTGCGTACGTTGCGCTCCATGTAGCGCAGCTTTTCCTCGGCGTCGTAGCGTGTCATTTCCTGCCCGTCGTACGTTACGGTCTGCGCTGCCATTTCGTCGAGGTCGTCTGTAGAATAGTGCCGCTCTGTGCCCTCGAAATACGGATAGTATGAATGTCGACAATTTATACCGCAGATTCCGTCAATTTCCCCGAGGCTGCATACAGAAAACGGCGGGTATTTTTCGCTCGTTCCCGACAACGAAAATATTTTACCCTGCCATGCCTCATGGCTCGGGCGCGCGCCGATATGTGCGGAAGTTTCGACGAGGTCGCAGCCCAGCTCCTCGCAATTCGCCGTTGTTACGGCGGCGGCTGTCTGATTTACGCCGGTTAAAATATTCATGCGTACGGCTGCCTCAATGCTCAAGCGCACGGGCTTGCCGTTGCGGTATTGTACGCCGCTTATGCCGTCCTTTGCGAGATTGTCGCAGGCGCTTTTCATTGCGGCGTCGTAACTCATAGCGCCGCTTACGGTCTGCATATATGAGGCGTTAGCCTGCTGTACAAATTGCTGCTCGGTTGTGTACGCGGTTGTAAGTGTGAGTCGCGATAGGTCGCTGTATGTTTTTGCTATGCCTGCGAGCATTGCCTGCGCGTTGCTGTCGCTTACGCCGTGGCCGAGTGCGTCCTCGAATATGCGGTTATTCGCCCGGGCGTTCTTTACCATTGCGTCGTTATACACGGCTTTTATTTCGCGCTGTATTTTCGGGTCGTATTTTTTTATAATGCGGTTTACATTTTTTTTGAGTGCGCCGGTTTGCGCTAACATTTCCGCCTGCCATTTTGTCGCCTCGGTTATCTTGCCGAGTTTGGCAAGGCGTCGCGCCATGTCTGCGAGGATATCCGCCTCGAGCTGTGCGTAAATGTCGGCCAGCTCGTCGCCGAGTCCGTCGAGATAACGTGGCGATAACATTTACCACTTACCCCGGCGTATTTTGCGCGCAATAGTCCAGCGCTGGCGCCACGGGAGCGCGTTTACTTGGCGCTTGATTTCGTCGTAAATATCCGAGCCCGCGCTGCGAATCTCTTTTCTTAATTTTTTATCGTTTTTGCCGCTCATAAAATACCCCCTAGGAATTCAATAGCGCGTCTCTGACGCGTCCTTTGTGCCTCGGTGGTGTTATTTCATTACCGAGGGCAAACGGGCGCGTTGTAGCGCGTTTTTAGATTAAGCCGAACGGCTCCGGCGCGGTAGGCTCGGGCGGTACGTTTGCCTTTGCGGTCGCCTCGTCCTCGCCGTAGAAGTCGCGGCGGTATTCCCATTTATTAAGCACGCCCGCGCCGATTTCCTGCATTGCGGTTTGTTTAGCCTGCTGTATATCCTTGCGGGTTTGGTCGTCGTTCCACTTGATTGTATAGAGCTCTTTTTCGTTTCCAGCCGGTGCGCCTTTGATTTTGTAAGCGCGCGCCATGTAAGAAAATACGGCGGCAACGTCTGCATACTTGGCCGCGATTTCGTCCTCGATATCGTCGATAATTGCGTAGAGTTCCTGCCGTCCTCCGCTGTACTGTGTAGCGGTCTGCTGCACCTGCTCGGCGTCGCTTATTGTGCCCTTGCCGACGTTGATTGCCAGCTCGATTCGTTTGAGGATAGCCTGCAAGTATTTTTCCTGCGCCTCTGTGCGAAGTTCCGGGCTGTACTCGTGGATTTTTTCGCCGCCGTCCATGCCGTTGCCCTCAAGTTTTACTACCAAGCGGTTAAGCGATTTCGTTGTTATAACTTTCTCGATTTTCTCGGCGCCGGTTGTCTTGTCGCGGGTCTTGCGATCTACAAACATATCGCGGTCGGCAAATACTCGCTTTTCGCCTGCCTCCTGCTCCCAATCCATGCGCGCGAGCTGGCGGTCTGCTTTCTCGATTAAGTCTACGGCGTTGTCGATTAAAGCAACCGGCACGTTTGAGCCGTCAATTTTATTTACTACGTTGCTACGAAATTCGACAAGCATAGGGCGGCCGCAATCATTCCACACGTACTCGGGCGTTAAGTCCTTTGTGAGTTCGCAGGAAGTGAGCGCAACCTCGCGCAGCGCTGTGTCTTTGTTTTCGTAAAGTCTTAATTTTACGTAATGGCTCTTGCCGTCGTAGTTATGATTTTCGCAAAGTAAATAATTCTTTTTTGTGGTTGTAATCTGCTTTAAAATAATAGCGCCGGTGAGTGTGCCGTCGAAGTCGTAATGTGTCGGCAGGTAGTTTCCGAGCGGGATTATTTCGTACTGTAATTTATTAGCCGAGTAAATCGGGCGCAGAAGTCCGCCGCCCAAGTATGCGATATATTCTACAACCTTGCCGATATTTTTATTAAGATGTTTAAGCGGCTTGTCGAGCACCTCGTTTTTTACCTCGAGCCCGATTTCACGCTTTACGTAGTAGTTAAGGCGCCCTGCAATCTGTGGCAGCACGCCGCACGGTTTCGCCTCACCATTCCACGGCGCGTGGCCGGTCATCATATTACCCCATAACTCAATACGGCGGTACATTTCGCCGGTTATATTTGTCTCGACGCCCGTTACTTCCTCAAACGAGGTCGTATGGAATAAGTTTAAGATGTTCATAAAAA
>JBGUNW010000052.1:0-3719 GCA_045117555.1 Eubacteriales bacterium | reverse complement strand
TATCAAAACGGAACTGCAGCTCCATTTCCGCAAAATGGCCTATCCGTGAAAAAAGCACATCCGTCTTCAGGAAACACCGGAAGCGGCACAAATGAGCCTCCTGCGAAGCGCTCTCTCCACCGACGCCGCGCTCCTCGGACCAATACGCCAATCGTCCTTCGCAAAATACCAGCGAATAGAAGACACCTTCTACCAACGCATTGCACCAGAAATTGCCACCATTGTCTTCTGTAGTCGCCTGCCGAACAGCCTCTTCTGCAACAGAATACAAAGCGATTTGCCGCGGCAAAAGACGCCTCCGCTTCAAAGGACTCCCAAAGCGAACCGGAAATTTCCTGATTTTTGAAGGATCCTTCGCTGACGCTTCTACATTTTCCGCAGCCCTCACCATCACAAGGCAGCGCGAAATGGATTGATGCGATTCAACAAAAGAGACCAGCGGCAAAACGGCAAAGTTTCCCCCATTCGATTTCAAATGCCAACAGGTTTCAGGAAACTCCTTCGCAAAAGCAATTTCAGCATCCCTCGGCGAAAAATCGCCACCATATTCCGTCGGACAATCCCAAGTGAATATCTTTGCATCTATCGGATACGCGCGCGACATCAGCGCCCCGCCTTTTCGACATGCGGCGTAATGAATATCGCCAGTTCATTTTCTTCTTCCTGTTCCGAAGTGTAGCTGAAGAGCCGCCCCAGCAGCGGAATGCTCCCCAGGAACGGCACTGCAGAACGCACCTCGGACTTGCTTTTACGAATAAGACCTCCTAGGCAAAGTGTTTCCCCGTTTTCCAGCACCACAACCGTCTTCAGCTTACGCGTACTGATGTCACGGGGGCCGTCACCGGAGCTGCGCCCCGCTGTCTTGATTTCAGGAGAAACCTCCAGGGTTATGCGGCCATCCTGCGTCACCGACGGAGTGAGTTCCAGCGAAATACCGTCGTTGAACGAGCGATAATCCGTAATCGGGTAACCGTCAGCAGAAACCTGGCTGACCAGATAGTAGACGGTATTCGTCACGTTGAGTTCCGCCTTGTTGCCGTTGAGAGTCGTAAGACGCGGCCGCGCCAAAACTTCAGCCACATTATTTTCTTCCATCGAGGCAAGCTCCATTTCAAACCGGTCGGGCAGCAAGCCAATCTTCCCAAACGCCCCCGACACGGAGAAATCCTTGTTCATAAAGTCGAGATACCCACGCGCCCCGATATCGCGTTCGCCCGTTTTCCGCGTCGCACCGCTGTGGAGGCCAATTTCAAAACCGTGCCCTCGCTTGAATTCCACAACGATACACGAAAGCGTCACCTGCATCGCGGGGATATCCACCTGTTTCAGCAAATCGACCGCCATCTGGATTTCAGAAAGCGAACCCGCCAAAAGCAGGGCGTTCTGTTCCTTGACTTCCGTCGAGACAAAGTTCGCACTCGGAGAAACCTTTCCCAAATATGCCAAGGCCCGCTCCGAATGGATATGGCGCAACGGATAAAGCCGCGTCGTAGAAAGGGCGTTGCGCGTTCCCCCTTCGGACACAAATAAAGCGTTGCTGTCAAGCGCATAGCTGTAGCGACGCCCCCTGAAAAGCGACTCCACCAACTTTTCGAGAGTCACCCCCTCGAACTTGAGGCGAACCAATTCGTGGACATCCCCGTAGATTGCCAAGTTGAGCCCCGAAAGATCAGCCAGCTCGTCAAGCACCTGCAATAGCTCCCCTTCTGCGATTTCCGCCGAGTACAAGTCGCCGTCGCGTTCCAGGCGAATGTTACCTGACGAAGTTCCGCCGCGGTCATTCGCCCCGGCTTTCGCGCTCTGACGGCGCCTTTCACCGACACGGAGGCATTCCCCCTCGCGCCACACGCGAAAGCCGTGCGCCCCCATGAGGGCGCGGAACGCCCCCTCCGCTGGCATTCCCTTAAGATTCCCCGTAATGCGCCCCTCAAGTCCCGGCGACGCCAAAATGTTCAGCCCCGAATTCAGCGAAAATTCTCGCACGAACTCGTTCACCTCCTGCCCCTTGACCGAAAGTGTCACTAGCGAATCCTGCATACGGAATTCCGACTCGCCGCGCGCTCTCGCCCGCCGCACATGAAAAACGGAACCTTCCTGCACGACCTCTAGGCCATGCGCCGAACAAAGGGCAGTAAGCCCCTCCATGACGCCCACGCCGTCCAAGTGGAACGTCACCCTGATATTAAGCGAATCGTCCACCAGCATCGGCGTATCGTAAGCACGCGACATCGCACGCACAACATCCGCCAAAGGCGTATCTACGAAATCAAGTGTCGCCCCCCGCAGATACGAAAGCGGGAGCAACAAACAAATAAGGATTTTAAGGAATCCCAAAGATCTGGACAAATGTCTCTCGGGATAGGCAATGACCCTGCCGCGGGATATACCAATAACCACCGATTTGGCGGATAGATCTAATATACAAAAATTTCTCGGTCAAGGCAAACGAGCTTTTTTCACGAAAAAAAACATTAATCAGGCTTCCAAATCCATCAAGTCAAAATACATTAGCCGCGTATGCGGATCATCATCTTCTGAATTCATAAACCGAAATCCATTTTTTTGATAAAAAGGGACTGCTTTCAAATAGGCATCTACCGTCAAGAAACGGCATCCCGCCTTATTCTCGAAAAAGAACATTGATTTAATGTAATCCAAAACAGTCGTTCCGATTTGATGGCCTTTAGCACGTTCATCAACACCCAAGCGACACAATTTAATCGCAGGGTAACTTTTCAGACGTTTTTCGTTCGGAAAACCTTGTTTCTTGCGAAAGCGGTTGAATTCCGTTTTATCCTTAAAATCAGTTACAGCCACTTTATCATTCGCCAAGCTACAATAGGCAAGCAATTGTCCAGAATCCGCATCTGAACAAGCATAACTTACTGACAGCCTATACTTATCAAAAAATGTAGCTCTATTCAATATAAAATCATTTAAATCTTTGTCACCACAATCAAATTCTTTTATAGAATAAGTTGATCGCAACCGAATAAAACTTAAACTTTGTTTATCTACACGTGCTTGAACCACGGATCAAATCCTCCATTAGCCTCTTCACGGGCGCGCTGATCAGCCATGCCTCGCTCATAAGCTTTTTTCATAAGTTCATAATTCCGTAAACGACGGGCTCGAACTTCAGGAGGTTCCGGGTGTCGCTCCTGCATACGGGCTAGAAACCGGCGAGCATCCTCACCGAACAAAATAGGAGTTTCTCGAATTTCGCGAGCCATATATCCTCTTTTTGTCGTTTCTATTCAACAGACAGCGATCTTTCAGTTACAACTAAATATACTCTATTCCACCAGCAAAAACAAGGCTTTGAACTTTCCACCCTTCATTTTGCAAACAACTGTTTGCAAAAATCTTCATTTTTTTCAAAAACAACTTTAGGTTGTCATTCCGACATATGCTTTGGCTGCGGCATCAGCATTTTTGTCAACAGTCTTCCCACACTCGATGACAATAGCCACTTGCATCCTTGCTGCTTAGTGGATATGATCCTCGGCAACGGGGACGGGATTTCCTTTTCAAAGACAATCTATCGGCTTTCTTGGATTACAATCTTCCCGGTTCCACTTTCTTGAATAAGAATTCCGGGAGCCGTTCCGTTCTTTATTTCCTTTGTGCGATTTTTATCAATGTAATGAGACGAGCCACGAATTTTCAAGACGCCCCTTGTCGGCGTAAATTCAAATTCTCCGTTTTTCTTGCGAAAC
>JBGUNW010000051.1:0-18855 GCA_045117555.1 Eubacteriales bacterium | reverse complement strand
TTTTTGCAAAAAAGTGTTTCTCCCCCTCGCGCTCCCTCTCTTCCAAAAAACTTTACCAAAAAAAGAAAACGGATTTTGAAAGAGATGCGTTCTTTTTCAAAATCCGTTTTTATTTCCAATGGTTTTCGGAGGTGCGTTCCAAGAGGTAGTCAAGAGAAACTTGGAGATAATCGGCAAGCCGCACCAGCATTCCCAAATCCGGCTCGCGGTCACCGGTTTCGTATCGGCTGATGGTGTTTTGACTGACGTTGAGGTCAAGCGCCATTTTCAACTGGGAGATGCGTTTTTTCTTTCGTATTTCCAAAAGTCTCATTTTTTCTCCCGTTTTTCACAATTTTTGATTTTATTCTTGCCTGCCTCTTGACAAAATTATACCATTTTGGTATAATAAAAATATCCCGATTCGGGATATAATAAAAACAAAGGAGACAATGATATGTCAAGATTTTCAGGCGCAAAACAACTGAGCGCTCCCAGAATGAAAGAATTTTCGGATCTGATGTTGGAAAATGGAATGGATCAAGAATATACTGTGCAAGAAGTTGCAAGATATAATTCTTTGCATGGTGAACAAAAGAAAAGTAAGTTTGGGAGTTTTATGCGGATTTATGAAAAAGCAGGATGGGTTTTCTCAGCGGGTATTGCTTTACCATTATTTATTTTTGGCATTTTTTCAAACTATATTTTTATGTATATTAGTCCAATAATCTTCATTCTTACGATTTTATTATGGAGTTTTGTTAAAAGAATTTATTTGGAAAATTATCCGCTTAAACATTGCAAGTTTTGTAAAGGTTTTTGTAGCCGGAAAATTTTGTATGAAGCCGCTATTCCGGAGCAAACTATGGAAACAGTTGAAGAAAAGACCGTTTCAGATACAGTAAAATCGAAAGATGGAACGAAAATCGGAGAAATTGAGCGGAAAGTACAGGTAAACGTAAGAAAAGAGGCGCGTTGGACTGTTTGTGAATGCAAAAAATGCCATACTCGTGAAATTTGGGTTACTATTTATTCAACTGAACATTAAAGCCGCTCCTCGCATAAACGGAAAACGGATTTTGAGCAGATGCGTTCTGTTTCAAAATCCGTTTTTATTTATTTCAAAGTTCTTTTAGAAGGTGGGGGTGCAGGGGGAGGGAGGTTCTTTCTTTTAAGAAAGTCCTCCCTCCCCCTGCATTCACATTCTCAATAAAAAGTTGCAACCTCCGGCACGGCGGGGGTGGCGAATTCGGTTTTTTCGACGTACAGGACAGGCCCTGCGCCGTTGTAGAGTTTGTTTTTCTCCACCTTGATTTTGCCGGTGAGCGTTGCCCAGCCGCCCGTTTGCAAGCTGGTGGGCTCCCCGAAAATGCAAACCAGCGGATGGTAGGAAATGTCGGCCTCGCAGCAGGTCATCACGTGCCTGCCCGCAAGCACCGAACGGTCGCCCAGCGAGCGGTCGCGCGCGATCATGCCTTTGAACTTGACCGTTTTGCCGTTGTATTTATCCATCTCTTCCGAAAGGTCGCGATAGAACAGCGCGTAATCGCCGTCGGCAACCGAAACGACCGGGGCGTTCAGATCAAACGGGAGCGGATCGACGATCTCGTCGTACTCCACGTGGCCGTCCGGGTACTCGTAGGTAATGGCGGCGCGGCGGCTGGTGGCGCGAATGACCTTGTGAATCGCATCCTTATCCACGTCCGCCGGGGTGCGGTTGAGCACCACCATTTCGCAGTTGTTGAGTTTATCCACCATGAGCTGGCGCATATTGGCGTTGTAGGAAAGGAAGGTGCCGGCATCGGCAAAGAGCATTTCCTGGTAGATCGCCCAGCCCTGCGGCAGGTTGCCGTACAGATCGGCAAGGTTCCACATACCGTTATACTCAATGATCACGCGATCCAACTTGTGCTTTTTGCCCATGGCGGTCAGGTTTTCAATGGTCAAGTCGGAAGAATCCTCAATGGTTTCCAGATAGACGTTTTGCCCCCAAAAGCGCGAAGGGTCCAGCTCGACTTCGCCCTGCTCGCACTGAATGATGAGCGTTTTTTCGCCCGAATTGAACCGCTGATCCTCCATAGACTCCTGAATAATGCTGGTTTTGCCGCCTTCCAGAAAGCCGGTGAACAGATAGACGGGAATGGTTGCCATGTTTCCTTCTCCCCTTTATTTTTTCTCAACGCCGAACAGCTCGGCAAGCGCGCCCTTTTGAATGCCCGAACCGATCACGCAGAGCCGACCGATAACGCCCGCGGAACCGTGGCGCACGTCGGGTTCGCCCGGCACGTAGTCAAAATGGATCCACTTGCCGCCGGTTCCGGCAACAATGCCTTTGGCGCGCAGGATCACGCCGTATTTATGCTCCTCGACGAGCGATTCCAGAATGGTTTTGAGTTCGTCCTCGTCAAACTTCTTGCTGGTTTCCACACCCCAGCTGACGAAAACTTCGTCGGCGTCGTGGTCGTGGTGATGGTGGTGGCAGGAGCATTCGGGATCGTCGCATTCGTCGTCATCGTCATCATCGTGGTGGTGGTGATGGTGGTGATGCTCGTGCTCGTCTTCGTCATCATCGTCGTGATGGTGGTGATGATGGTGATGCTCGTGCTCGGTTTGTTCGGCAAGGCGGGCGAGTTCTTCCTCGATGGTGTCGCGGCGCTCCATGGCCTCCAACAGCTGCTTGCCATCCAATTCATCCCAAGGCGTGGATACGATCACGGCGGTGGAATTGTGCGCTTTGAGCAGATCGATCGCCTCGGCAACCTTTTTTTCATCGGTCAGTTGGGTGTGCGAAAGAATGATGCACCCGGCGTTTTCGACCTGATCATTGAAAAATTCGCCGAAATTCTTCATATACATTTTGCACTTGCCCGCGTCTACCACGGTGGTAAAGCCGTTGAGTACGGCGCCTTCCGCGGCGGCGTTTTGTACGGCGCGGATAATATCCGAAAGTTTGCCAACGCCCGAGGGCTCGATGAGAATACGGTCGGGCGCGTACTCGACAATCACTTTGCGGAGCGCTTTGCCGAAATCGCCCACCAGCGAGCAGCAAATGCACCCGCTGTTCATTTCGTTGACAATAATACCTGCGTCCTGTAAAAAGCCGCCGTCAATGCCGATTTGACCGAACTCGTTTTCGATGAGAACGATCTTCTCCCCAACGTAGGCCTCTTTCAGCAGTTTTTTGATGAGCGTTGTTTTTCCGGCACCCAAAAAGCCCGAAAAAATATCAATTTTGGTCATAAAAATCCCTTCTTTTCTATCAAAATATTTCGTTATTTATTATAGACTTCTTTTGAAAAATTGTCAAGACCCCGACGGCAAACGCGCCGCGCGGCGACCCCGAAAAGGAGCCGCCGCAAAATTCAGCCGATGATGATTTTCATTTTGCACCGCTCGGTGCGCGCGCCGTGCAGCTCGGTAACGTAATCCAGCTCGATCAGCCCTTCGCGCAAAAGCAGATTTTGCACTTTGAGCGCGCAAACCGACAGCTCGAACCTTGCAAACGGCGTTTGATAGACCGAAATGTGCCGTTTTCCTTTTTCAAAAACCAGCGCGGTATTTACAAATCCTTCCCGCACCATGGTAACGATTTGCGGCTCGGTTTTGGAAAAGCCGACGCTTGTAACCGAGCCCTCCATGCCGGTAAGTACGCTTTCCTCATAGACGATCTCCAATCGGTCGTCGGTTTCCACCAGTTTGCCCACCGCGAAAAATTCGCTTTTTTCGGGCGCTGCGTCCTCGTCGGAAACGGTGGCACCCGAGGGCGGAAAGGCCTCTCCCTGTTCCGGCTCTTCTTCGGGAAGGTCGTCTTCTTCCTCCTCCGGCACGTCCTCCTCCGGCTCCTCTTCGGGCGGTTCTTCACCAACGGCGGCAAAACTTTCGTTCAGCATTTGGCCGAGAAAGCCGACCAGGGGCATATCCACCCCCTGCCGCTCAGTGAAAATACGCACGGTGATTTCGCGTTCTTCGCTCATGCTTTTTCCCCCGCGCGACGGCGCAACAAGTCGGCCGTACGCATAATCGCGGCCTGGGTTTTGCCATCCGGAATATTTCCCTTTTGCACCTCGTCCACCAGTTGGGTAAGCGGATAGCGGACGTTGGAAAGGAACTCGTCCTCGTCCAAATCCTGCTCGCCGGCGGTCAGCCCCTCGGCAAGATACAGGCCGATCACCTCGTCCAAAATGGCGGGAGAAGAATAAAATTTGCCCAAAAAGGTAAGTTTTTCGCACCGGTAGCCGGTTTCCTCGCGCAATTCGCGCAGGGCGGCAACGGCGCGGTCTTCGTTCTTTTGATCCAACTTTCCGGCCGGCAATTCGGTTAAAACCTCGCCGAACGGATAGCGATACTGGCGCACGCAGGTGACTTGTCCGTCGGCGTCCAGCGGCAAAACGCAAACGCCGCCGATATGCCGGACGTACTCCCGATCGCCCGCAGTGCCGTTCGGCAAACGGACGGTATCGTGGTATAGATGAATGATCCTGCCATCAAACAACAGCTCCGAGGAAAGCGTTTCCTCGGCTTTTTCGGCAAGATTCGCTACGGTTTCGTTCGTTTTCAACACGGCCTCCTTTTTTCACTCCAAATAGAGCGCGTCGGCATTGAGGAACGCGTGCGCCGAAAGCCCGCTGTCGGTAGGGATGAGGCGCGAAGCGCCGCAGGTTTGGCATTGCACCAGAATCCCATCCTCGCGCATTTCCACGTCGTAAACGCACGCCCCCTGTTTCTCGGAGTTTTCCGGGTGACATTTGCAATAAATTTTTCCCTCTTCATCCAGCTCGCGGATTACATAGGAAACGATCTCTGCAATTTGCGGGTCGGGCAAGGCCTTTTCCTCGGCACGCAGGCGCTCGGGGTCCTCAATTCCGCTCTTTTCCAACAGATCCAAAAGCTCCAATTCGCTCCTTGCCATTTCGGCTTTGACCCGGTTGATCTCGCCGGTGGCGGCAATGTTCAGATCAGTATAAGGGCAAGGGAGCGTAAAAAGCTCCTTGCCGAAAAAAACGTTGGAAGAAACGGTGAAGGAATGCGGCTTGGCGCAGGCAAAGCAGGGAACGCTCAACCGCACTTTCCCATCCTTGCCGTAGGCGACCGACATTTCACTTTTTTTGCAGGTGCATTTCAGTTTGACAAGGTCGGCCGAGCCGGTGAGCGAAAAAAGCCCGACCGCGCTCAAAACCGCGCTCCCGCAATGGGGACAGCGGTAGGCAACCGTTGTTTGCTTTGCATCCAGAATCATGTTTTCCTCGTTTCCCTTTTCCGCGCCGTGCGGAAAAGAATGGCTTTTTCACCAAACAGGATATGCGTCCTGTTGCAAAATGGCACGGATATGATCCATGCCATTTTGCTTTTTATTGAACGGTTCGGTTTTTATTTATAAAGCCAAGTCCCGATTTTTGCGAGCGCCTTTTCGTTGAGCTTATAGCCGCCGTCCTCGACGAGCTTACCGGCAAAATCGTTTGCTTTCTCGGTGGCAATATTGGTGCGCGCGTCGCTCTCGCCGGCACTGGTCCGGTTCAGGAACACGGCAACATACAATCCGGTGATATTGTTGTTCTCATCTTTGAGCATGACCACGTCGTAATCGTTCTCGGCACGATCCTCGGAGAAGAGCCAATCTTTGAGGACCGCGGAGCTGATGGACGATTCGGTAATCTTATTGGAAGTGACCGCATCCGATTTGAGCTCGGCAAGCTTGTTGAGAAGCTCGATCCCGGTCAAACCTTTCAGCGCCTCTTTTGCGGCACGGGCTTCATCCTCGTTGGTGAAGGAAGCATAGCCGCCGCGAACGACCTGGTCGCCCAAGCTGATTGCGCGGGTGACGATATAAACAACATGCTGGGTATCGGAAACTTTATCGTAGAAAGTTCTGCCCACGCCGGGACCGCCGGTCATCGTTTCCTCGTCCACTTCCTCAAAGAGGAATTGCTGATACCGGGTGGGATACTTGGAAACCGAATAATCGTAGAAAGTGACTAGCGTTTTTGCCTCGTCGCCCTCTCCTTCGGTTTTGACCTCGGTGACGTAGATGAGGTGTTTGGTATCGCCGTCGTTGGTTTCCACAATTTGGGTCAATCCAACCTCGGCTGTTCCTTCCTCCGGGAAAACGATGGCTTTGATCGCGTCGTCGATATTCTCGTTGTCTGCGGTTACGCCGGTATATTCGGAAGCGTTTTTATCCTTCAAATAGGTTGCTTTATCCTCGGCGGTTTCCTTGGCGTCCAGCTCGGTTTTCACTTCTTCCAAATCCTTATCAATGTCGGTTGCTTTGACATACAAAGCACTGCTCTTGGAAGGAAGTTTGCCGCTCGCGCCCGACTCCATTGCCTCTACCAGGTCATCCCAAAGAGTGGTGCCGGCTTCTTCCTGTTCGCCTTCTTCTCCACCCTCGGCGGGTTCGGCGTCGCCCTCGGTTTCACCGGCGGGTTCTTCCTCCTCTTCGGCGGCATGATCATGCGGCAAGCCGAGGTGGTGGCAAACCTCATTGATCAGTTTTTCATAGTCTGCCTGATTAAGCACTTCGGCAAAGTTTTTGACTACGGCTTTAACAGCGGTAACGTTTCCGCCGTCATCCTTGGTGAGTTCGGTAATGACCAGCAGCGTGGAAGAATCGTCTTCCTCGGCAATAACCGTCATATCATCGGCCTTGCGCGTTTTATCAAATAGCCAAGCGGACTGCTTTTCGGTCAAGCCGTTGTCTTCCGCCGGCTCATCGTCGCCCTCATCGCCGGCAGATTCACCTTCTTCGGCACTCTCGTCGCCGGCGGGTTCGACAGGCGCTTCAAAGGCAACAACGGTCAGCTCCTGCTCCTCCAATTTGGCGGCAAGATCTTTGCCTACTTTGCCTTCCAGTTTTTTCAGTAATTCGTTGGCGAGCAGTTCGTTGTATTCGCCAAAGTAATTCTTTTCGATATAATCGGTTACGATGATCTTTTTGAACGCGTTCACCCCGTCTTCTCCGCCCTCAACGGCGATCAAATCAAAGGCGAGGGCCTGATCTTCGGCAGTGTATCTCAAATAATCAACGGAATAATACTTGTCGGGATTTTCTTTGATCTCATCCGCGATCGTGGCGGCATCCCCATTCCAGTACTCCGATTGTTTCAGCGTTTTCACACGGCTGGCATAGGTGAGAATGGTTGCGGCGCGGCGGAAATCGGAGCTCTTGATGCCGGTGCCGAAAATGTTTCTTAAAAAGCCGCTGAAATAGGGGTAAGACGGATAGTCCACATAGGAAGAGTAATCCACCGGGAATTTCTCGTTTTCGCCGTTGTCGTTCGAAAAACCGACTTCCTTGGCGTATTTATAGTAGCTCTTTGCCTGCGAACGGAAAGAGGAAACGAACGCGTCGTATGCGGTCTCTTCATCCTCGGCAGTAAAGGCAACGCCGTTTTTCCGGCCCCAATCGCAAAGAGCGGTGAGTTCTTCAAACCAAGCGGAGCTCTCGCCGATGGACTCTTTCAGATCGGACTGCATGCTGCTTGCGTACGCCCAGCACCAGGAAAATTCGGTGTTTTGATTATACTCGGATGAGCTGGTAAGCGTACCGTAATAGGCATTTTGCCCCTGTACCCAGCCGGAATACCACAGCATGATTTGCGCGGCCATTTGATTGACGTTATATTTGCTTTGCTGCTGGCTCTTGACAAGCACGTTGTTGCGTTTGAAAACGCCGTTGTTGACCAGCGCGGCAAACACAATGGCAAACACGATGATAACGGCTACCACCGATACCAGCGTTGGAACCAGCCATTTCGGCAACGGGGCATGCCCCTTTTTCTGCTTTTTCTGTTTTTGGGTTTTGGTCAGAATGGAATCGTCACGTCCATCTCTGCTTTGATTTCCTTTTCCCATTGAAATGCTCCTCTTTTTTTATGAAATTCACGATCCCGTCGCGTGCGGGAGACTGACTTTATTATATACAATTTATTTGAATAAAATATGAACAAAAGGTTAGTTTTATAAAAACAATATTATATATCCATTATCACCGGCAAAATCATGGGTTTGCGCTTGGTTTTTTGATAAAGGAACTTTGCAAGATCATCCTTCATGCGGCGTTTGAGAAGCATACGGTCGACCGGCTCGCGGCGGCGCGAAAAGGTGAGAACATCGTTGATGGTGTTGGATACCACGTGACGGGCGCTCTCCATAAGGTCCTCATTTTCCCGCACGAACACAAACCCGCGGGAGATCAGATCCGGGCCGGAGAGAAGCAGACGCGCGCTGCAATCCATGGTTGCGACAACTACGATCAGGCCGTCCTGCGCCAAATGGAGCCGGTCATTGAGCACGATATTGCCCACGTCACCCACGCCGTAGCCGTCCACCAGCACTTTGCCGGCCGGAACGGTGCCGCCCCATTTCGCGCCGGAAGCGTCAATTTCCAGCACTTTGCCGATTTCGGAAATGAAAATGTTGCGGTCGCTCATGCCCAGATAGCGCGCCAGATCGCGGTTGGCGGAAAGATGCCGGTTTTCACCGTGCACGGGCATGAAATATTTGGGTTTGGTGAGCGCCTGCATCAGTTTGAGTTCCTCCTGGCAGGCGTGACCCGAAACGTGGACTTCTACGAACGCGTCGTGCAAGACCTCTACCTCGTTCCGCGAAAGCTCGTTGATAATTCTGCCCACCAGCTTTTCGTTGCCCGGAATGGCGCTTGCCGAAAGAACGACCACGTCGTTTGCGTCCAGCGAAACCTGCGCGTGGTCGGAAAAGGCCATGCGGTAAAGCGCCGACATGGGCTCGCCCTGGCTGCCGGTGGTGATGAGCGTGAGCTCGTTGGGCTTATATCGCTTGATCTCGTTGATATCCACCAACACGCCGGCCGGCAGTTTCATATACCCCAGCTCAACGGCGGCGTTGACAATGTTGATCATGCTCCTGCCGGTAATGGCAACTTTGCGCTTATGTCGCGCACTGGTGTTGATAATTTGCTGAACGCGGTGAACGTTGGAAGAAAAGGTTGCAATGATGATGCGCTTTTTGGTGTGCGTGGTGAAAATGTATTCCAGCGAGGCACCAACCTTCTTTTCACTGGGGGTATATCCCGGGCGTTCGGCGTTGGTGGATTCGCACATCAAAAGCAGAACGCCCTGCTTGCCCAGTTCGCCAAGGCGTACAAGATCCATCATTTCGCCCTCAATGGGGGTGGTATCCAGCTTAAAGTCGCCGGTGTGGATCAGCACGCCGAGCGGCGTATGGATCGCCAGCGCGCAGGCATCGGCAATGGAATGGTTGACATGGATAAACTCCACCTGCACGGCTCCCGCGCGGACTTGATCGCCGGGTTTGACCGTTTTCAGCTTCGGCTCCCAGGACAGCGTGTGCTCTTCCAATTTGCCACGCAGAATACCCAGAGTCAGCGGGGTGCCGTAAACCGGAACGTCCAGCGTTCGGAGCAGGTAGGGTACGCCGCCGATATGGTCCTCGTGCCCATGGGTAAGGAAAATACCGCGAATGCGATCTTTATTCGCTTCCAGATAGGAAAAATCGGGAATGACGAAATCTATGCCCGGCATTTCCTCATCCGGGAAGCCGATGCCGCAGTCGATTACGATCAGGTCCTGCTCGTATTCCACAACGGTCATATTTTTGCCGATCTCTCCAAGCCCGCCCAGCGGAATAACGCGGACTTTTCCGGTTGGTTTTTTCGGTTTGGTTTTGGTTCTCGTTTTGGATTGTTGTTGTCTTCTTGCCATAAAATCTCCTTTCTTCCGGCAATGCAAAACGGGGTGTTTTTCCCCGATAAACGTTTAAAATATGTAAAAAAGCGGTACGGAACATACGGAAAACAGACCCCCTCCGCATACGGCACCGCTCGCCGTACGGGTTGAGGCCGGTCAAATTGTTGCCAAACGGGGCTCCGCCCGCCTGCACCGCTCACCGCGACCGCCGCGAGTTGCGGACGGCCGATCCTATTGGACAGTTTACCATAATTTGCCGCGTTTGTCAAGAGGCAAAGCGCAAAAAGAAGACCGCGAGCGCAAAACACAGCCCAAGCGCCATGCCGCCGAAAAAACAGGCCAGAAATTTTACGGGGCTTACTTTTTTTCGTTCGGGCGCGCCGGTGCTCTCGCGCAGGATGCGGTTTGCCTCGGCCAGCATTTCCCGTTCCGGGAAGCGGATTTTGGGCAGATCGCGCCGGACGATAAACAGCGCCTCCTCATAATACCGGCTGTTGCCGATGCGCATTTGCACCATGCGGCGCTGCGCGCCTTTCACCGTTTGCATAGCAGTTTTTCCCTCTCTTTTCATTTTGCTTTCTGTTTGCAGTATTGCCTGATTTTGGCAGCGGCACGCACCGATTTTTGCTTTTTTAAAAAGAAATTTTGCTTTTTGGCGGGAAAAACTTGCGTTTTGGATCATTTTATGCTATACTATAAAAACAAATTCCCCCAATGAAGAAAAAAAGGAGGGCGTTCTTTTATGAACATTTGGCACGATACCGACCCGAAAACCGTTCACGCCGATGATTTTCCCGCCGTGATCGAAATTCCGAAAGGTGGAAAATGCAAATACGAGTTGGATAAATCCACCGGTCTTTTGCGCTTGGATCGCATTCTTTACACCTCGACCCACTACCCCGCCAACTACGGCTTTATTCCCCGTACCTACGCCGACGACGGCGACCCGTTGGACGTTTTGGTACTATGCTCCGAGCCGATCTACCCTTTAACGATCGTTCGCGTTTACCCGATCGGTATGATGCGTATGCTGGACGGCGGCAAAATGGACGATAAAATTATTGCCGTTCCCTTCTCGGACCCTTCCTACCTCGGCATTCAATCGATCGACGAATTGCCCGCCCATATCTTTGACGAAATTTTGCACTTTTTTACCGTTTACAAGCAGCTGGAAAACAAACAAACCGACGTAAAATCGCTCTACGGGCCGGCAGAGGCGCGCCAGGTGATTGAAGAGGCGATTGCCAGCTACAACGCTTCCTTCAAAAAAAAATAAAATCGACCTGAACAAAAAAGAGGAACCGCCGCGCGGTTCCTCTTTTTTTGTTTATTTTTCCGAATCGACGGATTATTTATCCGAACCATCGGAATCCGGCGTTTGAGAATCCGGCTTTTCGGGTTCGGGTTCCGATTCCTCGGGTTCCGGCGCGGCGGGTGCTTCCGGCTCCTCGCCGACTCCGGCATTCATATCCCGGATCAGGTCTTCGAGCGGCGGCAGACCGCCCTCGGCATCGGGATTCTTTTTTGCCTCGGCTTCGGCCTTTGCTTTTTCCTCGTTATCGCGCCGGCTTTGCTCGGCCTTTTCGGCGGCAATGCGTTCCAGCTCTTCCACAGTGGCGTCGTCCTTCATGGCCGCGGCAAACTGGTCGCCGTCCATACTCTCGTGCTTCAAAAGATACTGCGCCACGAAATGCAGCCGATCCATGTGGTCGGTCAAAATCTGCTTAGCGTCCTTATACGCCTGCTCGATCAACCCGCGGATCTCGTCGTCGATCTCGGCAGCGGTCTTTTCGGAATAGTTCTTGCCCGAGCTGAAATCGCGCCCGAGGAACACCTCGTCGGCCGAATGCTCGTTGCCGTACAGCACAGCTCCCAGTTTATCGCTCATACCGTAGCGCGTGACCATATCGCGCGCCACGCGGGTGGCCTGCTGAATATCCGAGGAAGCACCGGTGGAAATATCATCCAGAATCAGTTCCTCGGCAATTCTGCCGCCCAGACTAATGCGGATATCGTCCATCATTTCGCCCTTGGTTCTGCCCAGTTGATCCTCCTGCGGCACCCGAATGGTAACGCCGCCCGCACGACCCGCCGGAATAATGGTGATGTGCTTGACCGGATCGGTATGCTTGCAATAGTAGGTGACCACGGCGTGGCCCGCCTCGTGATAGGCCACCAGTTTATTGTCCTTTTCGGTGCGGACGCGCGTCTTTTTCTGCGGTCCGAGCAGCATTTTCATATAGGAGGCCTCAATTTCCTCCATACCGATCAGGTGCTTATTCTTCTTGGCAGCAAGCAACGCCGCCTCGTTGAGCAGGTTGGCAAGATCGGCCCCGGTGAACCCAACGGTGGATTGCGCAACCTTGCGGAAATCCACTCCCGCTTCCATCGGTTTCTTGCGCGCGTGGACTTTGAGGATCTCTTCCCGCCCTTTGATATCGGGATAGTTGACGGTGACCTGCCGGTCAAAACGACCGGGACGGAGCAGTGCGGGATCCAGAATGTCGGGGCGGTTGGTTGCCGCCATGACGATGATGCCCTCGTGCGAGCCGAAACCGTCCATTTCCACAAGCAACTGGTTCAGCGTTTGCTCGCGCTCGTCGTGTCCGCCGCCCAAGCCCGCGCCGCGGTGACGACCGACGGCGTCAATCTCATCAATGAAGATGATTGCCGCCGGGGAGCGCCGGGCGGTTTCAAACAGGTCGCGCACGCGCGAAGCGCCCACGCCAACGTACATTTCCACAAAATCCGAGCCGGAAATGGAATAGAACGGAACGTCCGCCTCGCCGGCAACGGCCTTGGCAAGCAGGGTTTTACCCGTGCCGGGAGGGCCTACGAGCAATACGCCGTGCGGAATGCGCGCGCCCAGCTTGGTATATTTTTGCGGGTCTTTCAAAAATTCGACGATTTCAACCAGTTCCTCTTTTTCCTCGTCGGCCCCGGCAACGTCGCGGAAATAGACCTTATCCTTATCGCTTTGCGTTGCCTGCTTGGTTTTGGCGCGCCCGAAGGAATTGAACTTGGAGTTCTTGCCGTTCATGGCGCGGAAAGAGATGAACCAGATGACCACGATGGCGATGATGAGAAGGATCATGGGCAGGTAGGAAAGCCACGCCATATTGTTGGATTGCGGCTGCAAATCCAGAAGCGTGATCGTTCCGGCCGCGCGCTGGGCGCTCAACTGCTCTTCATGGTTCAAAAGGAGCAGACTTGCGTATTCCGAACCGAGTTTGACCGAAAGCTCGGTCCCGTCTTTTAATTTGAGCTTTGCCACGTATCCGGAGGTCAGCGTAAATTCGGTAACTTCCTCTTTCTCAATATACGCAACAACGTCGCCGTAATTTTTCTTTACGGTTTGTTTATTGCCCGAAAGAAGCACCGAAAGCGCAACCACGATCAAAGCAATGATAATTGCATAAAAAATAAGCTCGCGAATAATATTTCTCTTCATGGATCCCTCCGTTTATTGTTGATAGACCGACGGTTTCAAAACGCCCACGTAGGGCAGGTTGCGGTATTTTTCATCATAATCCAGTCCAAACCCGACCACAAAAACGTCGGGAACGACGCGGCCAACGAAATCGGCATTGAAATTGACTACCCGACGCTCGGGTTTATCCAGAAGCGTACAGCATTTGACACTGTGTGCGCCGCGGTTGGCAAGCAGTTGCGAAAGCTTTTCCAGCGTTTTTCCGCTATCCACAATGTCCTCCAAAATGACCACGTCGGCATCCTTGACATCGCGTTTGAGGTCGAGGTGCACTTGGATAAAGCCGGAAGAATCGGTGCCGCCGCCGTAGGAAGAAACTTTCATAAATTCCAGCTGGCAAGGGAACCGAAGCCGTTTGAACACCTCGGAGGCGAACATGATAGACCCTTTGAGAATGCAAACCAGCACCATGGGGCGGCCGCTGTCGCCATACTCGGCAGTCAGTTTTGCGGCAAGCTCGTCGCAAATCTTTTTGAGCTCCTCTTCGCTCACCAACACTTTTTCAATGTCGTTTTCGATATTATACATTTTTTTCGGCCTTTCTATGTTTTCGGCGTTTTTTTAAGTGTCTTATTTTTTAATTTCGTCGGCAAAGCCGCAAAACGGCGCCCAAACGATACCGCCTTTGCAGCAAAGCACCGGCAGCAGGCTGCGGAGTTCTTCGGGAACGCCGCTCTCGCGCCAAATTTTGCGCAGCTGCTTATGGTGTCCGCCGCGCAGGATCATATCCCCTTCCCGCTTGGGGCGCCAGAAATATCCGGCTTGGAGCGCCGCGGAAAGATCTGGAAACCGCAAGCTCCATGCGGTCATGCCGGTGCTTTCGGGAAGCGGAGCGATTTTTTTGCCCTCGCCGACAGTTACCGTTATGCCCCCGGGAAGTTCGTTTTTGCCCTCCCGAAGCGGAACCCGGTAGGTCGGGCCGCTTGCGGTCTTTTCTTCTACGATCAAATTTCCCTGTCGTTTGAATAAATAAATTATCCCCAAAAGCGGAATTTTTCGCCCGTTGCGCCCGTCGATCAGCCCACAGGCGCGTTCCAGCATTGCCGAATCGGCGGTGACGCCGTTTTCGGCCAAAAAGCGGGTCAAAACGCGCGTGCGTAAGGCGGGGTGCAGGGCGGCAAGAAACGCGCAGGGTAAGCCGCCCCGAAACTCCTCCTGCCAAACGGCCTTTACCTGACCGGCAAAATAATCCTCGTCCAGGCGCACCCGCTCGGCAAGCTTTGCCGCCTGTTTTTGCGGCGCGGCATACAGTTTTTCCAGCGCGGGAATTACCTGCGCGCGGATCAGGTTGCGCGCATAGGTCGGGTCGGCGTTGGTTTCGTCCTCGGTAAAATCAAGTCCCTCGGCGCGGCAGGCCTTGCGAATTTCGGCCGCCGAAAGCCCGAGGAGCGGGCGCGTGACGGATCCGTTTGCAAACGGGCGAGCCGGAAGAATGGAGCACAGCCCCGCCGTTCCCGTGCCGCGCGCAATGCGAAACAGCATGGTTTCCAAAAGGTCGTCGGCTTGGTGCGCCGTTGCCAGAAGCGGGATGCTTTTTTCACGCATCAATTTTTCAAAAAAGGCGTAGCGCACTTCGCGCGCCTCTTCCTCGATCCCCCTGCCGTGCGCTTTGGCAAGAGAGGGAACGTTGACCGAAAGCACCTCGATGGGCAGGTCGTATAGCTCTGCCAACGCGCGGCAAAATTCCGCGTCGCGGTCGGCGTTTGCCCCCCGAATGCCGTGGTTGACGTGCGCCAAAAGGAGCGAAAAGCCGTACCGTCGACTCCCCTTTGCCAACCGATCCAGTAAAAAGCGCGAATCGGCGCCCCCCGAAAGCGCCAGCAAAACCGGCGTTTTGGGGTCCGCCCCGGCAAGCTCCCACGGCATTGGAATCTGACTTACTTTTTTCATTGTGGGGTCGCGTTTTCGTCAATGGTAACGAATTTGGTATATTGCCCGTTCCAGCCCATGCGCACCGTTTTTGTTTCGCCGTGGCGGTTTTTGGCAACGATGATTTCGGCAATGGACATTCCGTTCGTGGCAGAATCATCCTTTTTGTAGTATTCGCTGCGATAAAGGAAAATAACCGTGTCGGCGTCCTGCTCAATCGCGCCGGAATCGCGCAGATCGGAAAGCTGCGGGCGATTATCGGTGCGGGATTCGGGTCCACGGGAGAGCTGCGCGCAGCAAATGACGGGAACGCCGAGCTCCTTTGCCATGATTTTGAGCGCACGAGAAATTGCCGAAACTTCCTGCACCCGGTTTTCGGCCCGTTTATCACCCTGCATAAGCCCAAGATAGTCGATCACGACAAGACCCAAATCCTGCTCACGGCGCAATTTGGCTTTCATGGCCGTTACCGTCATGGCGGAGGTATCGTCAATGAGAATTTTGCACTTTGCCAGCTCCGAAGCGGCATAGGCGAGATGCTCCCAATCCTCGGTGCTCAACTTGCCGGTGCGGAGCGAATAACTGTTGACCAGCGCCTCGCTGGATACCATACGGCTGACGACCTGCTCGGCCGACATTTCCAGCGAGAAAAAGCACACCTTTTTCCCCGTTTGCCTTGCCACGTTGGTGGCAACGTTGAGCGCAAAGGACGTTTTTCCCATACCGGGACGCGCGCCTACGAGGATCAGATCGGTTTTTCCCATGCCGGCAAGCACCTGATCCAGCGCCGAAAAACCGGTTTTCGTTCCGGCAACCGCCTCGGGGTTCTCCTGCAACAGGTGCAAGCTATCGTAAAAGGTTTGCAAAACCTCCTGAATGGAGCGAAAGTTTTGCGTATCCCTTCCCTGCGCCACCTGATAGATCAGGTTTTCGGCGTGATCCAATACCGCCGCAACCGAATCCTGCTCGGAATAGGCGCTTTCGGAAATTTCGTTCGCCGCAAGAATGAGCTGCCGCAAAACGCTTTTGTCCTTCACGATCCGGGCGTAATCCTTAACGTTCAACGCATCGGGAACCGCCTCCGAAAGCGTGCGCAGATAATCTTCTCCGCCAGATTTATCGTAAACCCCGGCGGAGACCAGGCGGTCGATCAGCGTTACCACGTCGATCTCCCGGCTGGCCAGGAACAACTCGTTCATGGCAAGGTAAATTTGTTTATGTTCTTCCAAATAGAAATCGTCCGCTTTGACGGTGACCGCCACCTCGTTGAGTGCCGAAGGGTCGATGAGAACGGCGCCCAGGAGCGATTGTTCCGCCGGCATGGAAAACGGCAATTTCCGCATCAATTCATCCTGCATTTGTTCAGGGGATCTTCAAATGGAAAATCCTCTCTCCTTTCAAAAACTTACAAAGCCGGAGTTTGGGATCATTCCCGGACCGCGACCGTGACCGTTGCGGTAACCTCGGTATACAGCTTTGCCTCTACCGGATAGGTGCCAAACGCTTTGATCGGCTCCGGCAGGGTGAGTTTGCGTTTGTCGATCTCAATGCCGAAATCTTCGGCAAGCCGCTCGGAAATATCCTTGGCCGTTACCGAGCCGTAAAGCCGCCCGTCGCCGCCGGAAGACGCTTTAATGACCACCGTGATCTCTTTGAGCCGCTCGGCAAGCGCCTGCGCCTCTTTTTTCTCGGTTGCAATGCGGTAAAGCCGCGCTTCCTCGCGCACTTTAACGTCGTTGAGCGCCTGTGCGTCGGCAATTTTTGCAAGCCCGCGCGGGATCAAAAAATTTTTGCCGTATCCGTCGGATACGTTGATCACGTCGTTTTTCTTGCCCTGCCCTTTTACGTCTGCCAACAGAATGACTTTCATGTTGCCGACCTCCTTGTATTATTCTTTATACTCATGATCCAGATATTCGTCGATCACGTTTTTGAGCTGAATGGACGCCGCTTCCAACGTGGTATTTTTCATGGTTGCCGCCGCCATATCAAAATGTCCGCCGCCACCCAACCGCTCGGTAATCTTCTGCACGTTGATCTTGCCGCCGGACCGTGCCGAAATGGTGACCGAGCTGCCCGCGTGCAACAGCGCGAAGGACGCCTCAATGCCCGAAATGTTCATCAGCTTATCGGCCGCCTTTGCAACGGCAATCTTATCTTCCTCGCTTTGGGCGTGATCCACCGAAAGCCAGGTAAGGGCAATTTTTTCGCGGTAGGTGCGGGTACGGCTGTCGATATCGCTGGCTGTAAACAGGTTGGAAAGCGATTCGGTAAAGAAGGATTTGATCATGGCCGTGTTGGCGCCCCGCTCATAGAGATACCGCACCGCCGAAAAGGTTTGCGTTTCGGCGCCCTGCGTAAAGTTCTTGGTATCCAGCATCAGGCCGGCCAGCAGGAGCGAGGCCTCCTCTTTGAGGAGCGCATCGTGGTAGGGGCTGAGTTCCAGCATTTCGCTGACCAGCTCGCCCGCCGCCGCAACGCCGGGGCGAATATAGGTCATGAGCGGTTTGAACTCGTACATCTGGTTCGGCCGACGGTGGTGGTCGATGATAACGATGTTCTGCACCAGTTTGGTCAATCTGGGGGCTTCGGTATGCTGCATATTGCTCACGTCGCTGATGACAAGAAGCGTGTTGGTGCGAACCGAATCCAGCGCCATTTCCCCGCCGATGAACATGGAGCGATACTCCGGCAGATGCGCTACCACGTCGTAGCAGTTGCGGAAGTTGACATGGTCACGGTTGACCACGATACGGATTTTGGAAAAATCGCCGTTTTTGGAGCAAATTGCCAACCGGGCAAGACCCACGCAGGAACCGATGGAATCGTAGTCCGGCGCGCTGTGCCCCATAATGAGAATGTTGTCGGCGTCGCGCATGAGTTTGGAGAGGTGCATGGAATTGACGCGCGAGGTAATTGTGGTGGAACCGGCCATGGTGTTTACGCGCCCGCCGTAGAGCGTAATGCTCTCGCCGCCGTTAACGGCAACCTGATCGCCGCCTTTTTGCAGGGCAATATCCAATGCGTCGCTCGCGGCGCGCTCTTTATCCTCAAAGCTTCCTTTCACGGCGCCGACGCCCATGGAAATGGTTACGGGATAGCTGTTATCGCCCAATTTGACGTTTCGGACCGTTTCTAGAATATTGAACTTGTTGGCAATGCATTCGTCCAACGCCAGCCGGTTGAATACCACCACGTATTTTTCGCGCTCGTATTCGCGCAACATTCCGCCAAAACCTTCCGCCCATTCTTTCAGGATGGTCTCAATTTCGCTCACGGCGGTGCGGTAGCTCACGCGCACATACTGGGCAAGCTCCTGCAAACTATCGATAACAACGTAGGCAACAATGGGCTCTTCCTCGTATTTCTTCTTTTGCAGGGCGAGGATCTCGGTAACGTCGCGGAAAATGACGAAATAATAGTCTGTTCCGCGTGAACGAAGAATATAGCAATCCAAACTGTATTTTCTGCCCTCGATCTCGGTGATCATGGGTTTGGAGTTGTCGATTGGAACGCCGTCGCTGTTGACGGTGATATCCTTGACCGGCCCACCGTTCTGCGCATACGAAATAATGCTGCTGACCGAAACGGTGCAGAATGTGGAAAGCGGAACGTTGCAAATGGGCGTTCGGTATTGCAGAATTTCCTGCAACGATCCGCTCACGATTTTTACCGTTCCCTCGGCGCTGACGATCGCGTAAGGCAGATCCACCACGTAGCGGAACAGGTCGCTGACCTCGGTGGACATCAGATCAGCCGCGTCGTTTGCCGCGCTTACCCTGCGGTAACGCAAAAGGTAGGCAACCATTAAAACGCCGGCGGAAAGCAAATAAA
>JBGUNW010000050.1:0-2543 GCA_045117555.1 Eubacteriales bacterium | reverse complement strand
AAATATAAATCGTTAGTTTCGCAATACTCGTAGAACGCCCCGAACGCGTCGAGGTCGATTTCCGAGTCGTCGTAACGGCTTGCCGGGTGTACGTCGCTTGTAAGGATTTCGAGTGCGATTGCTGCCGGGTTGCGTGTGGCGCTCTTGGTTTCGCTCCATGCGCTGCCGTTCCATGTGCGGGCGGTGCTGGTGGCTATCATGTTTATTTGTGTTAATTTTTCTTTGTTGTTTTCATTCGCAACAAGTTTTACGGCTACAAGGCAAGAAAGTGCGCGCTCGCGTGCCTCTATGTTTAAGCATGGCACGAGCCCTGCGGTGCCGCCGTCGTTTATAATGCCGGCCGGCGCTGATGATTTGAGCGGGTCAAATATTTTCGACTGATAATAATAAACATAGCAGTTACGGCGTGCTAAGCGGTTTTCTGTTACGGGTATACGAATACGTACTAAAATATTATTTTGTCCGGCAGCTGCCAGCGCTCTGTAGTGGTCGAGTGTAAAATTATAATGGCCGGTAAGCCTAACCGATTTTTTCCAATATGCGAGAATTGAATTAGTAGGAAACGGGAATGGTAGCGGCGTAAAGCCCTCCGCCGTCCATGTCATAAAGTCGCCGCTCCATGTCGAGCCGCCATTAAATGACACCTCGGGTGTTACTCTTAACGATCCGGCTGTTTCTTCACCGGTTTCCTCGTCCATAGCATAAAGCCCGTATGGAAAATTAATACATATTTCTACGTCAAGCGCGTTCGGGTCGAGTGTCAATACAAGGTATTCAGCGTCCCCTGTCTCGACTTTCCAATCCTCGGGTATTTCGCGCTGTACGATTTTAGACTCTACCTTGTAATTTGCCGGCGTAAGCGTTCCGAACATGTTTCCGTCTTGTCGTATTTCTATCTGTCCGTTTGCAAACATTCCGCTTGCAACGTTGTATACGCCGTTTTGTGGTGTACTGCCGCCGAGCGCTAATATATCGGTGTCGCCTATGCCGAACTTGTTAATATTTATGCCGCCAAAGCCGCCCTCGAGTACGTTGTATACTTCCTGCGTACTTCCTAAATTACCGCTAATTTTATAATACGGCTTTGTAAGTAAATACGGCGTAAGAAAATTACGGCCGCAAAAATACGGCTCACTTTTGCCCGTTGCTATTGTGTTAGTAGCGCCGCGCAAAAACGGGCGGTTATCAATTTCGGGCGAGTTGGTCATGCGCTTTATTTTTTCGAGTTCTTTTTCTGCCTCGTCTGCCTGCTTTTTCGCCTCGTAGGCCAGCTCCGCCGGCTGAATGATAAAACCGAAAGGAATAATAAAATAGGCCACAAACCAGTTTGTGTCGGTAAGATCTGCCGGTATTAATCGCAGCGTTACTGTGTCGCCGTCTTGTATAATTGTGTCGGGTGTTGCTATTGTGCCGTTAATGATTAATACGGCGTTTTCAAAGTCTACGCCCGGGAAGTTTGCGCGGGCGCTGCGTCCTGCCTCTATGTCTACGAGTTCTGCATTATTTTTAAGTGATTTAATCAAGTTTGCTTTCATTGTTTATAACCTCATAAAATCGTATAGGATTTAGGGCGCGTATGTGCGAAACGCGGCAGCCTTTGGCGGTGATGTGGAGCGCCTGCGAATTGCTCAACATATACGCTACATGCAAGTTTTCACCCGTTCTACATTCCGCTATAGCGCCAGCTTTCGGCGCGTTTATTTCCCTTATGTTGTTATAGTCATTTATATAGGGCAATTCTGCGCCGACGGGTAAATGTTCGTATTTTTCGAACGGGTCTATTAATGGAGTTCCCGCGCGCCTGCAACATTCCAAAATTAAGCCATAGCAATCAAAGCCGCCCGCGCCGCGTCCGTGTGGTTTATATTGCGCGGTGAGTAAATCCTCGTAATAAATCATACGGCGCCGCGGTTGTTGTAGCTGTTGAAAATCAACGCCGGGAAAGTCATATTTCCGCGGTCGTCGCCGTCGAGTTTTATTTCGAACTCCAGCCCGTCCCACGTTGCCTCGCCGTATTTATGTTTATATGTTTCAAGCGGTACGACTTCGCCGCCGTTGTATACGCCGATAAGGTCGCAATTAAAAACGCGGTTTCGGTTGATGTAGTTTAATAATTCCGGCTTGTCTGATATTTGGCACGCGAGCGTTGCGTCGCCGTTTGTGCCCGGTGTGTACTGAAACGACGCCGCCGCGAATGTGTGGCCGCTGTATGTGAGGTTTACATTGTCATTTATTAAATAAAGGTGTGTGTCGTCGTCGTAGATGTGCAATAAAAACGGCAGATTAAAAAGCCCGCCCTCGGTCAATTCCTTAAATACGCCCATGATTAACACTCCTCGAGCGTGAGCGCGATTTCCTTGTAACGCTGCCCGCTCCAATTTCCGGCTAATACGTAGTAGTCCTTTGTGCCGGTCTTTGCCTCTATGTCGGTTAGGGTAATAGGGACGGAGCCCGAGCCGGCGGTTGTTTCGTACCAATCTAAAAAGCGCATAAACTCGGTTTTTCCGTTTGTATCTCTTTCGCTGTCGTCAAGCTGCAATAAT
>JBGUNW010000049.1:0-3002 GCA_045117555.1 Eubacteriales bacterium | reverse complement strand
AAAGTCAACAAATTCTCAAAAATCTATATACAAACGCAATCATTTTTGATACAATATGTAGTGTTACTGAACAAAGGCAGAACGAGGCAAAACGCCTGTCCGCCGCTTGTGACGGTATGATCGTGATCGGCGGCAGGGAAAGTTCCAATACCGCCAAATTATATCAAATCTGCAAGGCCAACTGTGAAAACACCGTTTGGATCACAGACGTTGCAGAGCTTGACGCCGGTAAGTTTGCCGGCACTAAAAAGATCGGAATCGTTGCCGGCGCTTCAACGCCGCGCAAGGAAATAGAGGAGGTATATCAAACCATGAGCGAAATGACAGAAAATTTCGAACAAATGCTTGAAGAGCAATGCTCAACTTTAAATACAGGAGACGTCGTTACCGGAACCGTTACGCAAGTAACCGACAATGAGTTGCAACTCGACCTCGGCACAAGCGTTACCGGCTACATCAAAGCGGATCAAATTTCCGACGACCCTTCGTTAAAGTTGACAGAGGCCTTCAAAAAGGGTGACAAGGTCGAGGCCTTCGTCATTCGCGTCAGCGACGTGGAAGGCGTTGCCGAGCTCTCCAAAAAGAGAGTGGACGCCGACCGCAACTGGCAAACCATTGTTGCCGCCTGCGAGGAAAAAACCATTCTGGAAGGAAAGGTTACCGAGGCGGTCCGCGGCGGCGTTGTTATCTACGTCAACGCAAACCGCGTATTCGTTCCCGCGTCACAGACCGGCGTTCCGAAGGACGGCGATCTTGGCGAACTGGTGGGAACCACCGTTCGCTTCCGCGTGATCGAGATCAAACCCCAGGGCAAAAAAGCCATTGGCTCCATTCGTCAGGTTCTGCGCGAGGAAAAACGCGCACAGGCAAACGAATTTTGGTCGACAATCGAGGTCGGAAAGACCTACGAGGGCACGGTGAGAAGCTTGACTTCCTACGGCGCGTTCGTTGATCTCGGCTTCGGCGTAGACGGTATGGTCCACGTTTCCGAGCTTTCCTGGAAGCGCATCAGCGATCCTTCCAAGGTGGTTTCGGTGGGCGATAAGATCACCGTATTCGTCAAGAGCTTCGACCCCGAAAAGAAACGCATTTCTCTCGGCTATAAAACCGAGGCGGATAACCCCTGGAACATCTTTAAGGCGCGTTATGCCGTGGGCGATGTTGCCACCGTCAAAATTGTCAATTTGCAGCCCTTCGGCGCCTTTGCCGAGATCGTTGACGGCGTAGACGGCCTGATCCACGTTTCCCGCATTTCCAACAAGCGCATTGCCAACCCCGGCGAGGTGCTGGAAGTTGGACAGAACGTTGACGCAAAGATCGTTGATATTGACGACGAAAACCACAAGGTAAGTCTTTCCATTCGCGCTTTGCTGGAAGACGAGGAGATTGAGGAACCGGCAGCCGAGGATGCTCCCGCCGAGGAAGCAACCGCGGAAGAAGCTCCCGTTGAGGAATAATTAACAAGTGTTGGCGGCGCACGGCCCAAAGCGGTGCGCCGTTCATTCTATCGGAAAAGGAGAGAAAAATGCGATACGAATATAAAACCGAAATGACCTGCTCCAAAGCGATCAGTTTTGATATCAACAACGATATCGTAACCAATATCGTTTTTTACGGCGGCTGTAACGGGAACCTGAAAGCCATTGCCAAATTGGTGGATGGTTGGAGCGTTGAAAAAATTGAACAATATCTGCGGGGCAATACCTGCGGGCCGCGTCCCACTTCCTGCGCCGATCAACTTGCCAAAGCCGTTCGCGCCGCTTATAACGAAACGCACACGGCGTAAAAAAAGGAACCCGGCGGGTTCCTTTTTTATCAATTTTTGTTTAAAACCTGACTTTATATAAGTAAAATTTATTTTTCGATTGTATAATCAGTGAACGATCGGTTCGGTCGTTCCGGAAAGGAGGCCCTCTAATGGATAACGGCGCAAGTAGCTACCGCCGTTTTCTGGAAGGAGATGAAAGCGCGTTTGACGAGATCGTTGACTCTTTATTTTATCCGTTGGTTTTCTTTCTGAACGGTTACGTGCACGATTCGTTCGCGGCGGAAGACCTTGCAATGGATACGATTTCGGACCTTTTCGTAAACAAAAAACGGTATAATTTTCAGGTCTCGCTCAAAACTTACGTTTTTATGATCGGTAAAAGCAAGGCGTTGAATTATTTGAAACGTCGGAATTTGATCCGCTTTGTTGAATTTTCCGAAAACGAAGGCGTTTCGAGCGATGAAAAAGAGCTGGAAGAGCTTGTTCTGGCAGATGAACGGAGCCGAACGGTACGTTCCGCCATTCAAAAACTTCCGGGAGATTTACAAACGGTCGTTCATCTCGTCTTTTTTGAAAACATGAGTTATACGGAAACCGCAAAGGTGATGCATAAATCACAAAAGCAGATTTATAATTTAATTTACCGCGCAAAAAATGAACTGCGGGAAATTTTGGGAGAGGAGGGCGCTTCATTACTATGAGAGATTTAGCGGAATACAAGTCGGAAATCCGCCGGCAAATCATTGAAAAGCAAGGCAGAAAAGCCGCTTTTCACAAGCGGATGACCGCTTTTTTGTCGATCAGCGCGTCGTTGCTGTTTTGCTGTTGCGTTATGCTGGTCGTTCTGAACAGCCCGATCGGTAAGCCGGCCGGAAAAGCAATGAATTACGCCGATTCCGCCGCAGGGAGCGAAAGCGCAGATTTTGATAAAAACGATCCCGCTCCTTCCGCAGCCGACGACCCGCGCGCAAGCGCCGGGCAGGACGCGGATCTGCTGCCGTACACTCCCATTCCGAACGACGCGGTTTTTTATGGAAAATTCGGCGAATGCAACGTTTGGATGATCGAAGGGCGGGAAGGCGAGGTCAACGTAAAAACGGTTTGCGGCTACAAATTCATTCATGCCGGCTCGTTTGCCATTCGGGCTGAAAGGGGCGAGAACATATCCGATCTGGAAGAGGCGTATCTATCCGGCATACTATCGGAAAACGAAATTGCCGAACTGTACCAAATT